>SAAR01000023.1 GCA_009916335.1 Erysipelotrichia bacterium
ATGAAATTGGATAGGCTTTTAATTCATTATATTTAATTTCTAATTCCTCTAATTCTTTTTGTCCTTTTTTAATACGCATAGAACGCATTACTAGTGTAATTACTAACACAACAAGTAATATTAAAAGACCGATCAAAATCATTTCAATAGTAACCATATTTTTTAGTTTATTGATAAATCCATCCATAAGAACACCTCGCTTAATCTATTGTATCATATTATCACTTATTTTTATTACTATTTTTTTAATTCATAATTCTTTTTTTCTTCCCTATTTTATTTCCTATCTATCTATACATTTCATCTATATTCAAAATGAAGTAATAATCAATTTTAAGTGGAACACACATTGATTCGTTTACGATCATATAGATAAAATTCACTTCTCAAAAAAAAGGTTGCAAAGAAAACTTTGCAAAACATGTTGACAAGTAAACTTGGTAATGATATATTCTAAGTGTCAATAAAACTTGGCGGATAAAGGAGGATATATCAATGAATAAAGAAGAAATTTTAGCAAAAAGCAAAAAAGAAAATATACTTGGAGACGAACGTGAAAAAGAGGTGCGTATACGGCGTGACGCTTTCTCACTTTGGGGATTGATTATTTTAGGTTGTATTATAATGATAATCAAATTGGTTAGAGTGCAATCTCCAGCAGATATAATATCTCTATTAGCCTGCACATCAGGTTTAGCATTTGTTTATGAGGGTATCAAATTGAAAAAGAAATTCACTCTTTTTTGTGGGGGTATTTTATTAGTATTTTCAGCCTACTGTTTTTATAAATTTTGCGTGGGGTTATTTTAATGGACAATAAATTGATTTTAAAAAACAATCTCAAAGAAGTGCGGACAGAAAAGAAGCTATCTCAATCTGCATTAGCTGATATGGTTGGAGTATCTCGTAATACGATTAGTTCCATAGAAACAGGACAATTCAATCCTACTGCTAAACTTGCACTTATTTTATGTATTGCACTTGATAAAAAGTTTGAAGAATTATTTTATTTTGAAGAGTAATTTTATGAAACCACATTTTTGCATTACCTTTTTATAAAAAAGTTGCATTACCTTTTTATAAAAAAGTTTGACTTTACACTATACATTTAATATAATAAATAAGCGTCAAAATGATAGCAGCATACAAAGTCTGGTGAACAGGCGTTGATAACGTAATTATACGGGATATTGAGTAACTCGGCTGCCTAAGAGCGAAGGTATCGTATGTATCAACACCCTACCAAGATGATTTGTATTGTTATTGTTTTTACGATATGTGAAACAATAAGGAGGTCATTATCATGGCAAGAATCACAAAACCAGTAAATAAAACTTCTAGACGCTTAGGTTTTTCAATTTTAGAAACTGGTAAAGAATTTTCAAAAGGTAAACAGCGTCAATATGCACCAGGACAACATGGTCCTACAAAAAGAGTTAAATTAACAAACTATGGTTTACAGTTAAGAGAAAAACAAAGAATCCGTTACATGTATGGAATTAACGAACGTCAATTCTACAACACTTATAAAAAAGCAGCTAAAATGTCAGGTGTTACAGGTCATAACTTCTTATTCATGTTAGAATCAAGATTAGACAATGTTGTATACCGTATGGGATTTGCAACTACTCGTAGACAAGCTAGACAATTTGTTAACCACGGTCATTTCTTAGTAGATGGAAAGAAAGTAGATATTCCTTCATACCAAGTAAAACCTGGACAAGTGATTGAAGTAAAAGAAAAATCACTAAACTTAACTGCTATTAATGAAGCATTAGAAGCTACTTTAAGCACTCCAGCATTTGTTGATGTTGATAAGAATGCAAAAAAAGGTAAATATGTACGTTTGCCTGAAAGAGCTGAATTAAACGCTGAAATCAATGAATTATTAGTGGTAGAATACTACAACAGATAGTTAACAAAAAAGTCCAAAACTGGACTTTTTTTTCTTGCTTACAAATGATCTTGTTTGTTAAGAATATGCGAAATTTTTTCTACGATCAGTTCATAGTTGTAATAGGTAACTCCCTCATCACTTGTATGTGAATACGATTGTATTCTTCCTTTTACTCCTACCACATTTCCTTCTTGGCAATACGATAAACTGTTTTCTGCAATTGTCCGCCATAATTTACAAACAATCACATCATGTTCATACTCTCCATCAACATTTTTAAAACTACGCTGTGAGTCGATCATTAAATTCATATACTTTAAACCTGTCGTTGTTGTTTGTAACTGCGGCGTTTCCATTACTGTTCCTACTAATATAAATTGATTTAACATAACACTCCTTTCTGTATCCCTGTTATGATTATACTATACGAAACGGTGTATGCAAAATGTATAAACTCGTTATTTGTTAATAAAAAAAGCCTGTATATAGGCTTTTCTTAAAGTCATTAACCATTTTGAACAATTGGTTCAATCACTACTTTACTATAATTATCGAGATCAATATTTTTCAAAGCCACGATTAAATCTTCAGCTTTAATCGTTTCCACTACTTCAATGGCTTCAAAGAAATCTAAATTGGCGAAATAATTACGCATATAAGTAACGGCAATCTGTTTATGATCATTTAAAGCATTGATACTAACCCCAAAATAGCGATGACGTAAAGTTTCTAAAGCTTTTTCATCAATCTGTTCAATCTGTTGTAAAGTATCAAAGATCATCTTTTCAAATGCTTCAATTTTTTCACTTTCCCCATAAAACATCAACATTCCATAATCACTACCTAAATCAATTTCAAAAGAAAAGGCAGGATTGATAATTTCTTCATCGATCCATTTTTGATAATTAGGATTCAATGATGAGAAATATAAATCGAACAACATTTTATAACACCACTCATCACGATTGCGTTGTTCACTATTTGCATTCCCTTTCATCTTAAAGGAAATTGTAACTTTAGGAATACTAACCTCCATTTGTATCTTATGTTCTTTACACTTAACATAATTTGGCTCCTCATACTTTTTACGTTCTACATGAGCTACTGCAGGGAACGTTTTTTTCGCTTGATTTGCTTTAATGACATCTAAAAGTTCCTTGCTATCTTTTCCACTGACACCTATTAGAATCATCTTTGATGGATGATAGTTAAGGGCATAGCATTGTTCAAGTTGCACTTTCGTTGTGGCATTGACACTTTTTTTATCTCCTCCTATATCATGGATCAGTGGGTGTAATGTAAACAATGAACTTAGTGTTTCATTAATAATTCTCACTTCACTCATCTGTTGATACATTTCTAATTCTTGAATGATGATTCCTTTTTCTTTTTCAACGGAAGCCTCGCTAATATTCAATGATTGTACAAAATCTAACAGTAAATTAAGTGGTGGGATTGGATCATTCGCAGTGGAAAAATAATACGCTGTTTCACTATAAGAAGTAAACGCATTTACATTCGCTCCCATCTTGGCGAATACATCCATCACGTCCTGTGTTTCATCTTCAAGCATCTTATGTTCAAGAAAATGGGCGATCCCTGCTGGAAAATGATATTCCTGTTGTTCACTAACCTGATTTAAATCTAAAGCACCTAAGGGTGTTGCCATTAAAAAGAATGATTTAGCAAAATCCTTTTTTTCCCATAAAATGACTTTTAACCCATTATCTAAAGTTTCTTCAATATAGCTTTCATGAAAACGTTCATTAACTATTTTATTCATTTATATCACCTTCTTTCGCTGTTACTATATAAGAAGTTACATATTGACACTTTTGCATAACTCTTATTATGTCTTGCTTGCTAACACTTTGAATCCCAGCAATTACTTGTGATAAGTTTTCTTTCTGCTTTAAAAGTATATTACGATATTCTAATGCCAAAATAGAATCCATGTCATCATTGCTAGAAAGCAGAGAATTAACGATCATTTTCTTAGATACTTCAATTAATTCGTCCTCAAAATTACCATCACGCATACACTGATACTGTTCTTCTATTAATTGCAACGTTTTATCTATATTGACATGATCGACTCCAGTACTTACTCCTATAATTCCATCATATGCATTAATAGCTGAATAAATTGAATAACATAAACTATTTTTTTCACGCACATTTTGAAACAACAATGAAGATGGCAACTGGCCAAAAATTGCATTTGCTACACGCAATGCTTTAAAATCAGGATCGTCATTACTAATCGAAGTTGTATAAATAGAAGTAATATAACTTTGCGTAATATTGCGATAACCATAATATCGTTTTTCTTTTTCTTGATATGCAAGGGTGTAATTGACTTTTACATTTTCTTTTTGAACACGATTAAACGTTGGTAAATATCGCTCACAAAGCTCTTTTACTTCTTTTTCATCGACATTACCAAATACCAAAATATCTACTTGATAATCATTTAACAGTGCTTGATACTCATCATTCACATCATCTAAAGATACCTTTTCAATTGCTTCATAAGATGGATTTACTCCTTTTCCTAAAGGTTGTCCTTCCCCTGCAACTTTCAATGCTTCCAACACACAAAATGTACTAGGATCATCTAATGAGCGTTTCATATATGCACTTTGTACACTTTTCGCTTCATCAAGGCGTTCTTTCAAAAAAGATTGTTGTTTCATTAGTGGGTGTAATAAAAATTCATTTAACAAACGAAACTGTTCCTCTAATAAATTGATTTTACCATGAATATAATCGGCATGAATACTCTTTACTTTCGCTATGATTACTTGCGCATTCCCAATAATATTACTTGTTACACTAAAACTAGAGCCATACATCTTATCTAAGTGATTGCTCACCTTCTGTTTTGTGTCATACTTTGCACAAACATCATTTAATAAATTCGCCAGCAATATTTTACTCATTACTTTCGATTCATCTAAAGGCGATAAAAAGCGTACACTAATAATTGTGTTTTTAAACTTTTGATCGTGAATAATTTTTACATTGTTCATTTTATACTTCCTCTCTTATATAGTATTGCCATTTTTTCTTATAAAAAACTTAAAAACTGTTTTCACAGTTTTTAGTTTTCTTCTTCATTATCATTTTTAATAAATACTTCTCTTGGTTTACTTCCTTTGGAAGGACCAACTACCCCATTCGCCTCTAGGGAATCTATTAATCTTGCTGCTCGAGAATACCCAATGGAAAACTTTCTTTGAATAAAAGAAGTGCTTGCTTTCTGTGCCTCTATCACAAAAGAGCGTACTTCTTCATACAGTGGATCATCAAAATCACTAACTGCTCCTCCTTGTGAATCCACTTCTTCTAAGCGTAAGAAAATATCATCATAACGAGGCAATGCTTGTGCACTACAATATTGTGCAATCGCATTTACTTCATTGTCCGATACAAAACACCCTTGTACTCGTGTGGCTACTTGTTCCCCCACAGGAACGTAGAGCATATCTCCTAACCCTAATAGTTTTTCTGCCCCTTGTTGATCCAAAATTGTTCTTGAATCAACGGCACTAGAAACAGCAAAGGCAATACGACTTGGAATATTAGCTTTAATTACACCAGTAATGACATCTACCGATGGTCTTTGTGTTGCTACAATCAAATGGATCCCTGCCGCACGAGCTAACTGTGTAATTCTTTGAATACTAGATTCTACTTCTTTAGCCGCAACGAGCATTAAATCTGCTAATTCATCTATCACAACCATAATAAACGGCATCGCTTGTAATACTTCCTCAGGGTGTTCTTTCAAGTAATGATTATAACCTGCAATATTACGCACACCTAATTTAGAAAATAAATCATAGCGATCTTCCATCATTTTTACAATTACTTTTAAAGCACGACTTGCTTCTTCCCCATTTGTAATGACAGGGGCAATTAAATGAGGAATTTTGGCATACTGTGTAAATTCCACCTTTTTAGGATCAATCAACAGCATTTTCACTTCATCTGGTTTAGTACGCATTAAAATACTTGTAATAATCGCATTCACACATACTGATTTACCACTACCAGTCGCTCCAGCAATTAATAAGTGCGGCATTTTATTCAATTCACCATACACACAGTTCCCCATCAAATCTTTTCCTAAAGCAAACAATAACTTTTTATGTTCACTGCCTGCTGGAATAGCTTTCATTAGATCACGCATTGCGACTGTTGTTTTTTCTTGATTAGGAATTTCAATTCCTACTGTACTTTTCCCAGGAATTGGTGCTTCAATACGAATATCTTTTGCGGCTAACCCCATTTTAATATCCTGTTGTAAATTACTAATACGATTGACACGCACACCATTTTCTGGACGTAATTCAAATTTTGTTACACTTGGTCCAATATGCGTATCAACCAATGAAACATTCACACCAAATTGTTCCAATATATAAACAAGTTGTTTCCCACTTTCATTTGCTGCACTAACATTTACTCCTGATTTTGTTTTACGATCAGGTAAATTCAACAAACGTATATTTGGTAAACGATAGTTTTTAAAATCATTCACATATTTACTCGCTTTACTTTCTTTATCCACTTGTTTATGATTCGTAAAAGAAGGGGTTTCTTTCCTTACATCAGCACTGCTTGCTGTTGGGGAAGAAAGAACATTTTCCTCTTCACCAATAACATCACTTACATCAATAAAAGTTGATTTTCCATGTTTCTTTTCTTCTTCATCAAGCATATCTGCAAAATCTTCCTGTTCAAACGATTCATAATCAATAAACGCAAACGGTTTACTTTCTGTATGTGCTTTTTTCGTTTCTTTTTCCACATTTTTAATGCGTTTCTTTTCTGCTCTCGCTTGTTTGTGATCCGCTAATTTATTGGCAAAAAACTCATTTTTACTACCAAAAAATGCACTGATTTTTTGCATGCGTTCCTTAGAAATAAGCAGTATCACACCTAAAATAACAAGAAAAGCAATGACGACAAAACTTCCTATACGATCGAAAAGCAGGGAGGATAGCCCATATAGGAAAGCCCCTAAAAGACCTCCACCTACTGCCATCTTACCAGCTAAAATCGTTTGCAAATGCGATGTGTAATCATTAAACACACGCATTCCACTTAGTGTTTCATCTTGAGGAATTGCACAGAACATTAGCCAAGCGATAAACAATAAAAGAAAACCGATGTAATATCTCATACGAATACCCTTTAATGTTTTATCTTTTACAAGTAGAATCGAAAGAACGATTAAAATCAAATAAAAGATACCATACATATTACCTACAAGCATTTTCACAACATTCGTTAAAAACTCGCCGACTGGTCCTGCCTCTAAAACACCAATAATAGATAATACAATCATTAAAAGAGAATATATGTATAAATTCACTTCACTATCACTAAATGAAGAATTACTCTTTTTTCTTGTTTTCTTTTTTGCCATATACTCCCCCCTTATCTTTATATTTTTTTAAAAGTTCATTTCTAATATAACAGGTAAAACCATTGGACGTTTCCCCGTTTCTTTACTTAAATAGCGATTAATTTTATCTCTCGCTTCCATTCTTACTTCAATATTTTCATAACGCTTTTCTGCGACTGCTTTTTCAATTGTTTCCTCCATGATCTTCATCACTTCCTTCACAATATAATCAGCATCTTTCAAATAGATCAATCCTCTTGTTTGTACATCAATACCACTTACGATCTTCTTTGTTTTAAAATCTAAAGAAACACCGATAATCATTACACCATCTTTTGATAAAATTTCACGATCCTTTAAGACAACACCCGTTACATCCCAGTTTTCATTACCATCAATCAATGTATCATCAAGTTCTAATTCTTGTGCCATGGAAATTAAAGAACGTTTCTTAAAAGTCGCTACCTGTCCATTATCACATAAGACAATACGATCAGGAGTAAACCCCATCAAAGTAGCTAAATCAGCATTTTTAATTAAATGGCGATATTCTCCTTTAACTGGAAAATAATACTTTGGTTTAAACAAGTATAAGGCCATCTTTAAATCTTCTTTTGATGGATGCATTGACAATAAATCGCGTGAACGGAAGGAATAAATTGTCCCACCTTCTTTATATACTTCATTTTCCATATTCACAGCTTCTTTTTCTGTTCCATTTACCATATTAGAAGCCATAATAATCGTATCACTTTGTTTAAAATTCACAAGTGCATCTTCATGCGTTGCAATATTAGACATCTTCAAATATAATCGTTTTCCACTACCTGTAACCATAATTAAAACATCTTCCATATCGTTATTAAAATCTTTTTTCTCTACGATATATTCTTTAGGTAATTTGAAATAGCCAATATCATCTAACTGTTTAATCATTTTGCGTAAATTATCATCATGGAAGAAAATTTTCTTCTTATATTTTACTGCAATGTTTAATATTTCTTGTATTCTAAATAAACTTTGTTTATAACAAGCAACAATAAAACGCCCTTCATGCGATTCGAAAATCGGTTCAATCTTATCTGCAATACGATGTCTTGGTGCAGTATGTCCATCAACTTCAATACCAATGGATTCACTTAACAAACATAAAACCCCTTTTTTACCAATTTCACTTAATTCATTTAAATCACAAATATATTCAGGTGTACGCACGTTATAATCAAATACATATTCCCCACTATATACAATATATCCTTGTGGTGATGCAATGGCAACACCAAAAGCATCTGGGACTGCATGTGTCATTGCAAACGTTCTAACCTCTACCCCATCAATCGTTAAAATCGAAGTACGATCAATCACACGAATATTTGTATTGCGTACTTTCTCTTTACGCAGTGTTTCTTCAATTTGTAAAGCTGTAAACTTTCCTGTATAAACAGGAGCGTTAATCTGCTTTAACAAGTAAGGTAGTGCACGCATGACATCATCATGTGCATGAGTGATAAAAATACCACCAATCCTTCTTTTGTTTTCAATTAAATAGGTAAAATCAGGAATGATAAATTCTACACCTAACAACGTTGTATCAGGAATCATAATCCCTGCTTCAATAATGAAGATGACATCATTAACCTCTACACAATACATATTTTTTCCATTTTCATCTAATCCGCCTAATGCGAATATTTTTACATTATCCATAACTTTCCTCTACTTTCATTTTTATTATTTAAGCTATTATCAATATACAAAATGTCTTAAATCTCTTTTTTTATTGTATCATAAAAAGAAAAATTTGTTAATGAAAAGCACATTTGAATTATCTAAATAACTTCCTTTTTCATCTTTAACATTCATTCAGAGCTGGCATATAAAAGACATGGCATATTTTATATTAATATGTCCCAAACAAATAAGCAAATACTTCCATTCACAAAGATTATTAAATACGATCCATAAGCTTACGTTGTTTCCCTCTGTAATTAGAAGTTGCTCCTATTTTTAACACAAGCGTGACTTTAAACAGTTTACCCTTATTTAGCAATTTACACAAGCTTTTTTTAGTATTCCCCATATTTAACATATTCATTTCTTCAAAGTAGTAGTAAAAGTTATCTTATCTCATTATATACAAACATAATCATTAATAATAGGAAACGTTTACAAAATAAAAGTCAAAGTAATTAAATAGACTTTTTATAAAAATAAGTGTAAAATATAAGAATTACTTAAGTAACTTAAGTATTTGTTAGGAGGAATGGAAATGACTTATAAACTTGGTTTAGATGTTGGCTCTACAACCATCAAAGCTGTTGTCTTAGATGAATCTGACAATGTAATTTACAAAAGTTATGAACGCCATAAATCATTAGTAAGAGAAATGGCCTATGATAAAATTATACAATTAGAAAATATATTAAAAGATAAAGAAATTAAAGTAGCGATTACTGGCTCAGCAGGACATGGTATCGCCACTATTGCACATATCGACTTAGTACAAGAAGTATTTGCGACAACAAAAGCAGTTAAACAGTATTTTCCACAAAGTGATGTGGTCATTGAATTAGGTGGTGAAGATGCAAAAATCATCTTTTTAAATGGTGCTTTAGAAGAACGTATGAATTCTACTTGTGCTGGTGGAACAGGAGCATTCATCGATCAAATGGCATCTTTACTAAATGTCGATTTAAAAACATTAGATGAACTTAGTTTAAAACATACAAAATTATACCCTATCGCTTCACGCTGTGGAGTGTTTGCGAAAAGCGATATTCAACCTTTAATCAATCAAGGTGCAGATAAAGCAAACATTGCGGCTAGCATTTTCCAAGCTGTCGTTGACCAAACAATCACTGGTTTAGCACAAGGAAGACGAATTGATGGCAACATTCTTTTCTTAGGTGGACCTCTATCTTTTAATCGAGGACTACGTCAACGTTTTATTGAAACGTTAAAAATCAAAGAAGAAAATGCCTTTTTGCCTGAACTCGCTCCTTATTTTGTTGCTTTAGGTGCTGCTATTTTTGCGAAAAGCAACAAAAAAACATTTCATTATGAAAGTTTAAAAGACGCATTAGCAAAAAGTGCAAATGCAAAAGTAAAAACGGCTGGTCTACCTCCTTTATTTAAAAACGATCAGGAATACATAGAATTTAATGAAAGACATAATCAAGCAGATGTTGAAGTTGTTCCTTTACAAAGATATACAGGAAATGCTTATTTAGGAATTGATGCAGGAAGTACAACAACCAAAATAGTCTTATTAGACGAACAAAATCGCATCTTATATTCTAATTATACCAGTAATCAAGGAAATCCTATTGATGTTGTAAAAGAACAGTTAACCTACATTTATGAACATAATACAAAGCTTACCATTAAAGCAAGTGCTGTTACAGGGTATGGTGAAGATTTAATCAAGCAAGCGTTTCATCTTGATAGTGGTGTAGTCGAAACCATTGCTCATTATACCGCCGCAAAATACTTTCAACCAAATGTCGATTTTATTATTGATATTGGTGGACAAGATATGAAATGCTTTAAAATTAAAGATGGACGCATTGATGAAATCATATTAAATGAGGCTTGTTCGAGTGGTTGTGGTTCTTTTATTGAAACCTTCGCAAAATCACTAGGCTATGATATTAAAGCATTTGCACAAATGGGCTTATTAGGAAAACAACCTGTCGATTTAGGAAGTCGCTGTACTGTTTTTATGAACTCTAGTGTTAAAGAAGCACAAAAAAACGGTGCCTCTGTTGAAGATATTTCTGCAGGACTTGCTTTATCCGTAGTAAAAAATGCATTATATAAAGTAATCCGCATTAAAAACGCTGAAGAATTAGGCGATCATATTGTTGTACAGGGAGGTACTTTTTTAAACGATACCATTTTAAGAAGCTTTGAACTCGAACTGCACAAACAGGTAGTACGCCCTAAAATTGCTGGTTTAATGGGTGCTTATGGAGCCGCATTAATTGCTAAAAAAAGAACGATGAAACAAAGTAGTATTATTGATGCAAGTACCTTAAAGCATTTTTCCCATACATCGAAAGCCATTAATTGTCAATCCTGTACAAATCATTGTAACTTAACGATCAATATCTTTGAAGATGGAAAGCGTTTAATTGCTGGTAATAAATGTGAACGTCCTATTAGTGGTAAAGAATTCAAAAATGATATCTTTAATGTTTATCGCTATAAATTAGAACAGCTATACGCATATAATGAACGTAGCATAAAAGGAAAACGTGGTAAAATCGGCATTCCTATGGTTTTAAATATGTATGAAAACTTACCTTTTTGGCATGCTTTCTTTACACAATTAGGGTATGAAGTTGTCATCAGTGATCAATCTAGCAAAGCCCTTTACAATAAAGGACAACACACAATTCCTAGTGATACTGTTTGTTATCCTGCAAAACTTGTACATGGACACATCTATTCCCTATTAGAAAAAGAAGTCCCTACGATTTTTTATCCTGCACTTACTTATAATTTTGATGAAGGTATTTCAGATAATTGCTTTAATTGTCCAGTAGTTGCATACTACCCTGAAAATATTGCATCTAATATTGATATGGAAAACACGACTTTCCTATTTCCTTTTATCAGTTTAAATGATCGTAAAAATTTCATTCTTAAAATGTATCAATACTTCAAACAAAATAATATTAAAATTTCACGCAAAGAAATCAAAATAGCAAGTGCTTGTGCGTATCAAGAATACGAACAATTTAAACAACGTGTTCGTCAATATGCCAAAGCAGCAATTCAATATGCACAAGATAACGATAAGTACATTATCTGTTTAGCTGGGCGTCCTTACCATATCGATCCAGAAATCAATCATGGATTAGCAAATGTCATCAGCAATTTAGATTGTGTTGTCATTAGTGAAGACGCTATTGCAGAGGAAGTTTCTTTTGAAGCTAGAAACGTATTAAATCAATGGACCTATCATGCACGTTTATACCAAGCAGCAAAATTTGTTTCACAATTAGATCGTTGTGAACTTATTCAACTTGTTTCTTTTGGTTGTGGATTAGATTCCATCACTAGTGATGAAATTCGTGAAATATTAAGAGAAAACAACAAATTGTATACGCAGATTAAAATTGATGAAATAGATAATTTAGGAGCTGCTAAAATTCGTATTCGCTCCTTACTAGCTGCCATGAAAAACAGAGGTGATAAACATGCAAACTAATCGTGTGGAATTCACAAAAGAAATGAAAAAAACACATAAAATATTAATTCCTAATATGTTGCCAATTCACTTTAAGATGTATGAGGACATTTTGCAAAGTGAGGGATATGATGTTGAATTATTAACAAGTACGCATCATCAAATTATTGATGAAGGGGTTAGAAATGTCCACAATGACACATGCTATCCTGCTTTATTAGTTATCGGTCAAATGATTGACGCTTTAAAAAGTGGCCGTTATGATTTAGATCATGTCGCTTTAATTATCACACAAACAGGTGGAGGTTGCCGTGCTAGTAATTATATCAACCTATTGCGTAAAGCACTCGCCAGCAATAACATGGCACAAATTCCTGTCATTTCTTTAAACTTCGCAGGTTTGGAATCTAATAGTGGTTTTAAATTAAACGCTAGATTAGGGGTTAAATTAATTTATGCGACCATCTACGCTGATATGATTATGTGGATTTCCAATCAATGCCTTCCTTATGAAAAAAAAGAAGGAACAACGAAAGCAATGATTCGCAAATGGCAAAACGAAATTTGTAAACAACTGCATTCCCCTGCCTTTTTACTTGTATCTCATAACTATCGAAACATCTTACATGACTTTGCCACTATTGAAAAGTTAGACATTAAAAAGCCAAAAGTAGGAATTGTTGGGGAAATATACATGAAATATGCACCTTTAGGTAATAATAATCTGGAAGCCTTTTTAATTAAAGAAGGAGCAGAACCTATTTTATCTGGATTACTTGATTTCATTTTGTACTGTTTAGAAAATATCATTATGGATTATCAGCTATACCATTTGAATAAAAATGCAAAAGTTCTAGCAAAATTAGGAAAAGCATATATTATAAGAAATCAAAAACGTATGATTAAAGCAATTCAAAAACATTCTCCTTTCATCGCCATGGAAAATTTTGATGTTGTTAAAGAAATGGCTAATGATTATATCTCAAAAGGAGTTAAAATGGGAGAAGGTTGGCTATTAACAAGTGAAATGTTAGATTTAATTCATAGTGGTGTCAACAACATTATCTGTACGCAACCATTTGGTTGTTTACCAAATCATATTGTCGCAAAAGGAATGTTAAGAAAGATTAAAGATCATTATCCAATGTCAAACATCGTTGCGATTGATTATGATCCAGGAGCAAGTGCAATCAATCAAGAAAATCGTATTAAATTGATGTTGTCAAACGCAAAAAGCAATGAGAACTAGGAGGTATCATGCAAACAATTACTATCTTTCTATATTTTATAATCTACGCTTTCTTAGGTTGGATATGTGAATCTGTATACAAAAGTGTTTTTCGTAAAAAAATGATTAACAGTGGTTTTTTAAATGGACCAATATGTCCTATCTATGGTTTTGGTGCATTGTTGATCATCTATTTATTAACACCTTTTCAAAATAACCCCTTTTTCGTATTTATTTTTGGTGTTTTGACAACTTCCCTTTTGGAATATTTCACCAGCTGGCTATTAGAAAGTTTATTCCATATGAGCTGGTGGGATTACTCTAAACACAAGTTCAACATTCATGGACGTGTATGTTTATTAAATGCCACAATGTTTGGACTCATGAGTTTATTTGTAATGTATATTGCTCACCCAATAACCACCCATCTATTCAAAAAAATAGATGTAAATACACAATTACTATTAGCAGGAGTAATCTTCACTTTACTGCTTATTGATACGATTGTATCCATTATTTCTGTCTTGAATATGAATAAATCTTTAGTTAAAATACATGATTATCTACATTCTATCTTTGCCAATATGGATGGTTTAACAAGTAAAATCAGTAAGGAAAACGAATTGATTATTCAACGTTTAATTAAAAAACGTGCTCATTTAAAACGTGCTTTCCCTAATTTAGAACACAAACGTTTTGATATTCGTGTAAAAAACTTAAACGAAATAATTATTAAAACAAAGAACAACCTGAAAAAATAGGTTGTTCTTTGTTTTAATGAAAGGGTTGTTTAGTGTTTGGCATACCACCACTCATACCAATATTTCCATAGGTTGTTAAATTACTACTTAATACAATATCTGCTAATGCACTACCTCCATTTGCTTGATATGCATATTGATTTGTGCTATTCACTAAATTTCCACCTAAATAAATTGTATATGTGTCATTCAATGTTAATGTATCAGTTGAAATAACAACATTATTAAATGCTTTAATCGCCGTTACACCAACTACTACATTGCCTTTTTGATCACTAAGATAAAGTGTTGTATTGGTGTTTTGCATGGTATCAAGTGCAATCATTAAACTATTTTGAGTTGATGATGCAGAAGGCATCATTGCCATACCAGATGTACCAACAGCAATTAGTGTTCCTTTATTCATCACACAATCATTCTCATAATCTAAAGCACCATTCCCTTCATTATCTGAACCCATAACAATCAAAACACCATCGTTCATAGTAATACTTCCATTACTATCTACCCCATCACCATAAGCATCAATATAAATCGTTCCTCCATTAATATTGATTTGATATTCACTAGTACGATCACTCGTAGCATTCATACCATCATCACTAGCACATAACGAAATAGCTCCACTATCAATAGTAATCGTCGCCCCTTCTAATCCTTCATAGCTTTGCGTAACATTAATGTTGGCATCACTAGCAAACAAATCAAGAGCCGCATGTATCCCATCATCATCACTAGCTATCGTATAAGTACCTCCTTTAATATGAATACTAGCATCACTATGAATCGCATCATCTACACAAGATAATGTATAAGTTCCACCTTCTATGATTATTTCTTGCTTAGCTTTAATTCCTTTCATACTAATCTTATCTGTTTCATCATAATCGCTAAAATCATTAAAATAAACATTTGTGCCACTTACACTATTCACACTACCTCCACCACAAGTGATCGAAAAGGTTCCCGCATAGATAGTAAGGTAACTTGCTGATTGAATTCCATCTTGTGCAGCATTTAATACAAAAGTTCCCTTTTCAATTATTAATTCACCATTTTCAGTTTCGGCAGTTGTTACTATAGCATCACCACTTGCATTGATATGATAACTACCTTTACGAACCATTAAACAATCTTTGCTTTTAATACCATCGTTTTGAGCAATAATTTTATAATTTCCTTCCATCATTTTCAAAGTATCTTTACACTGAATTCCATTCTTATAATTCGCATGAAGCACTAACTTACCTGTTCCATTAAAGGTTAAATCATCTTTACTAAAGATAGCTGCACTAGTTTCATTACTATCTTGTTGATAAACATTACCATCACTGATTATATTTTTACTACCTTTAGGTAAGGAAATAATCGTCTTTTTCGCATTTTTCACATAAATAGGTGAATAATCTTCACAGTGAATCGTAGCGTTCAATAAGATGATGCGTACTACCTCTTCACTACTCACCTCAACAATCACACTCCCATTAGTCAATATTCCACTTAATACATAAGTCCCACCTTCTTTAATATACACATTCTCATCTACTTTATTTAGATTGATTTTTGTATATGTTTCATTCTCATAATCAAGATAATAATCATCTTCATCATAGATTGATAAATCGCTATTCTCACTTGTCATTGTTGCTTTTGTTTCCCCTTTATTTCCTTCATTACTACAGCCTGTTAAAAATGCAAGCAATAACATCAAACTTGTACAAAGTGTCCACACTCTTTTTTTATAAACCATCACTTATCGCCTGCCTTTTTGCACATACAATCATTAAATTCCCATTTCGACAACGTAATTCATCAATCATCTGCTTTTCTAACTTTAAATTTCTTAACTGAATATGATAAATGACTTCAATCATACTTCCCATCTGTATCGTTTTTACACGAATTAATTCCGCTTTAATCGTATATGTTAAAAATATATCATCAAAAATTTGTGTATAATCTAAATTTTCTGGAATAATAATTTTTAGTTCTTTGTCATGTTGATTCTCGTCAGCGAATTTACTTCTAAACAATAGTAAAGAAACAAAAGATACAATAATACCAATAAAGATAGCAAATGTCAAAAAGCCCATTCCCACTGCTAGTCCAATTGCCATCGAAAAAAAGATAGCTACAATCTCACGACTACTTCCTGGTACAGAACGAAAGCGAACAAGGGAAAAAGCCCCCACCACTGCTACTCCTGTACCTAAATTACCATTAACCATCATAATAACAAACGATACTAACATTGGTAAAATAGCAAGTGTAACCGTAAAGTTTTTAGAATAATTCCCTTGTTTTTGATAAACGTAGGCAATGATAATTCCCAGCATTAATGATGTTAGTGTACACCATAAACCACTCATAACATTCAAGCCATTACTAACATCACCTATTACACTTGTAAACATGATTTGTTTCCTCCTTCATTTAACATCATATTTTCATAAATTCTTCCATATTTCGAAAAAGAAACAGGATATATTTTTAAATCAGATAAAAGTGTACTTAGCCATAAAGGATATGCTTGTTTGACTTTGATTTCCATTAAACATTCTCCATCTTTCAATAACAATTCTCCTTCATCTCCATACCTTAAATCAAGATGATCAAAGCGACTGCGAATATTAAAATCAAAGGTAATACGCAAACGATGATCCTCTTTTCCTTTATAGGCAAAACGATCATACGCAATAAACACCTTTGGTTCAGGTTTATAAAAATTAAGCATATAATTAATTTCTTTGCTTATTTGCGTATCCATCATTAATAAGCAATGATCATTCACTTCCTTATATGACATCTTAACTCTACGCTTATTTACAACCCCTTTACATTTCTTTTTGATTTCTAAAAAAACAGAATCATTTTCTTGAATTACCCCATAACTTCTTAATCTTAATTTTTCTTTATACAGAGGTTTCTGCAATGAAGTATTAATTAAATCATAATGATTTGTATCATAATAAATATTACAAATTGTACTTTTATAATATTCATCTTCAATCATATACATTTGCAATCGTTTCATCAATTCTACATATTTTTCCTTACTTATTAAATATTTCTTTTCCTTTCTTTGCATACACATAATAGTCGGTTTCATCTTTTTTCACCTCACTGATAGTATAGAGAAAAGAAAAGAACATTCTATGTTATCAAAGTGAAAATATGATGAATATTATGTTAAAAAAGTGTTAGAATAACATTTTTGATAAACACCACAAGAAAAAGATGGATCATTCAATATCCATCTAAATATTATGTTATTTTTTTATATCATGTTTGCATACTTTTTATATAATAAGCTTCCCTATATCACTTTTTTTATCTATGCATTATTCTTTTTTATCTTCCCATGCTATTTATTGAGTACAATAAACCTTAAATATGGATAAAACGTTCTGCCCCTGAATCAATCATCTGATAAAATCTACGTTCTACACCGATTGGTCCTTTTTCACTCTCAAACCAAAGCAAATCATCATCTGCACTTTCAAAATAGACTTGTTCGTACTTATTTTTCAAACGTTCCTTAATTTGTTCGATCCCTTCATCTAGTAAACCAAACTCATAAATTAATATCTTTTCTTTTAACTGTTTTTCATTATATACAATCCGTTTATGAAAATGATGATAGATTTCTAATTCATCTAACTCCTTAATCCAACTTGTTTCCTCATCGACAATCAATGCAATTAAAAATTTCCGTTTTAGATCACAATACAAAAAAGGATAATAAAAAGTCGTTAATTCCCCACATTTACTACATTTCCTAGTAAAGAAAGCTTCCTCTAAAATTAATTTTTTTAATGATTTTTCATTTTCCGCATGGACAACACTTTCGCATTTAATCGCCCATATACTTTCACATTTTGAACATTGAATCTCATACATTTTACTTTTCATACTAACATGATAGCATATTCACTTTGATTATCAACTTTTATACTCAAAAATTTCACTAAAAAAGAGGTGCATACACCTCTCAATCGCTTTAGTTTTTACCTAATCGTTTAAACATGTTTTTCTTGTATACTTCTACTCCTGGTTGATTGAATGGGTTAATATCAATCATGTAACAAGACATTGCACAAGCTCTAAAGAAGAAGTAGCATAAGTAACCAAATGTTTTAGCACTCATATCAGGAGCGATAATCATTAAGTTAGGAACATTTCCTGTTATTTCATGTGCTTCTAATGTTCCTTGCATTGCCATCTTATTTACCCAATCAACACTTTTACCAGCTAAATAATTCATACCGTCTGCATTTTCTTCATCATTTGGAAAAACAAGATCTTCGATTGGTTTTTCAAACAACACTAATGTTTCATATAACATTTTCTTCCCATCTTGCACAAACTGTCCCAATGAATGTAAATCTGTTGAGAATGTTGCACTACAAGGTAAGATTCCTTTTCCATCTTTTCCTTCTGATTCACCAAACAACTGTTTCCACCATTCTGCCAACATTGTCGTATTTAAATCATAGCTAACAAACATTTCAGCATCTTTTCCCTGTTTTTCAAGGATTCTTCTAGCAACTCCATAAGCATATGCACTATTTTTTGTTAAATCTGGTGTCGCAAAATCATTGTATGCTTCTTTTACCCCACTCATTAGTTCATCAATACTAATACCAGCAACCGCAATTGGAAATAATCCTACTGCAGTAATCACAGAGAAACGTCCTCCAATATCATCAGGAATTGCAAACGTTGTATACCCTTCCTTACCTGCAATATCATGTAATGTACCTTTTACTTTATCCGTTGTCGCAAAAATACGTTTTTTTGCTTCTTCTTTACCATACTCGTTTTCCATAAACCGTTTCAACAAACGGAAAGCCAACGCTGTTTCTGTTGTTGTTCCTGATTTAGAAATCACATTCACACAAACTTCTTTTCCTTCTAAATACTTTAACACCTGTGCAATATATGTAGAAGAAAATGTATTTCCCACAAATAAAATTTCTGGTTTTTTATCTGCATATAAACCATTAATCATTTCAATGGCTGCACGAGCCCCTAAATAAGAACCCCCAATTCCACAAACAACAAACACATCACAGTTTTCTCTAACATAGGCAGCACTTGTTTTCATTAGTGCAAATTCTTCTTGATCATAAGTATTACACCAATCTACCCAACCTAAGAAGTCATTCCCCTTACCAGTTTTATTCATGATTGCTTCATGTAATTCATTTACTTTGTCCTGATAAGATAAAATATCTTCTTGTAAAAATGCATGTGAACTATCAAATTTAATCATAACTTTCTCTCCTCCTGTTAAGCAAATAAAATACTATTTACTCTGTGCTTCTTTTATCCATCGATCCATTTTATCCTCAATACTTTGAAATCCAATAGCCATCTTAGGTAATTTAATCGCTCGATAACTTCTACGTTTTTCCTTTGATAAATTTGGTTGCAAAGCCTTTAAAGATAATTTATAATGACCACTTTCCTCATCATGCTCCAAAATTTTCACTTTGATTTTTTGATTCATCGAAAGTAGTTGATGGATATCCTTGATGTAATCTCTTGATATTTCTGATATATGAATTAGCCCATATTGATTCTGATCAAATTTTACAAAAGCTCCATAAGGCTGAATTCCCGTTATTTCACCTTCTACAATCTGTCCTACCTGATACATACAAAAGTACACCTCATTTCAGTGTATATTATAACACATTTCAATTTGCTTGTGATATAATATTTAAGCGAGGTGTTGAAAGTGGATCAAAAAGAAAAAGAAATTATTGAAGTGATTGAAAAAATCAGACCTTATATGCAAAGAGATGGTGGAGATGTAGAATTTGTCTCCTTTGAAGATGGTATCGTTTATGTA
>SAAR01000290.1 GCA_009916335.1 Erysipelotrichia bacterium
CAAAGCACTCTGTTTCAAAAAGTGCTTCAAAGAGCAAACCAATCTCATACTTTTTTTAAATTTTTTCTCGATTTAAGTTATTCTTTATAAAACGGCTTTCTTAAGTTATGTTTTAAAGTTAGATTTTTACCTAATATAATTATCAAATAGCCCAATTTTATAAAGTACAAACAGGATAGAAAACAATATTATGAAAAATAAAACAACAAAATATCCATTGATAATTAAATATGCCAAAGTGGCTAAGATAGGTAATACTATAAAACTAATTAAGGAATTTTCTAGTTTCCGTCTCTGTCTATTTGAGTATAAAACTTCATGCCGCATATAAAATCCAATAAGAGCTATACACGCTATTATTAGCAACAACGGCCACATTGCTTCATATAGATTCGATAGAGAGCTTTTTACAATTTCTTGAAAATTTATCATTTTTCTTACTCCTAAAATTATTCATAATTGAAGTATAGAATGAGTCCTGGCAAAAAAAATTGCCAGATTAAAATTTGAAGTCTATTTTATGTAGTTTTGTATATTTTCTGCAATTTTTTTTTCTAGTTCAGGAGGGTATAAAGCCTTAATTTTTGGGAGATATTGTTGTATGGTAGGAAGGATTTCTTCTATATTTGTAACCTCTATCCTACATGTTTGATATTCATTTATAATTGTATCATCAATCCATTGTATTGATGAAAGTGGTATACGTTTGAAATATTTCACAATATCTTTATGAATTAAAAGTTCTACAGTTTCGTGTTCTTTACTCAAATCAAAATATGCATTTATACTTGTATTGAATTTTTTAAAGAAACTAATTTTTGGATATTCAAAATTTTCATTCAAAATACATATATTTTTCATACTTTTCAAATGAAATTTTTTTGATTCTTTTTTACCAGTTTCTTTAACTATATTAAAAAGGTACAGGTACCAATATCCTTCTAATGTAACAATTTTAAGTGGTTCAATTACTCTTTGTTTGTTACTATAAAGGCATGAAACTCTTTTTTTCTGACGTATAGCATTCAATAGTAAGGTCATCATTTCTTGATGCTCTATATCTAATTTTTCTTTTCTAGTATTTTTGAAAACTTCATTAGAAAATACACCTTGCTGAAACTTATTTAATAGCTTGTTGGCATCTTGAATGATTTCATCACTAAAATTAGATACATGATTCTTCATCATTTGCAAAGAAACTAATTCTTTTGCAGATAAAATTGTTTTTTCTCTCAAGTCTTCTTTAGCTCTCCATCTTTCTGTTGAGGGATCGTAAACAATAATTTCAGGAAAAAGAGGCTGTATATTATTTTGTATTTTACTTCTGATAGTTCTTTCTGGGGTGCCATATTTTTTTTCTAATGCTTTTACACTAAAACTACCACCATTTAATAATATCTGCATCATTTCAATTAATAATTTTGTATCATCTCTTTTCATTCACATACCTCTTTTAATTTTCCCAAAACTCTCACCATAGCCAAAGTATCCAATTCACAATATTTCAATAACTGCACACGCACAACATTTTGCTCTTCCAAACTCTTTACATGCAAAGTAGCATACGCATTCATAGCGTCACCGCCATTTTGAATACCTTCTAACTTTTTATAGGCAAATTCCATCTTGGGCACAAGTGCAGGAAGAACGTATTTGATGGAGTAACTCCCTTGCATATTTGGGGTGACGTAGTGTCCTTTTTGAAAAGGAAGCATCAAATCTTTGATGTTCTCGTGCAAATGCATAAGTCTTACATGTAAGTCTGGAAACAGTTGGGCAAGTGAGGCGATGACGCCTTTTTCAAAGCTCATATTGTATGTCAAAATGTTTACATGTAAAGGTATGTCTTCGACCAGTTTTTCAGCCAAAGCACGCCTTGGGTCAACTCCTGCCTCAGCTAAAAATTCTTTATGCTCTAAAGTTCTATCTTCATGCTCTACATGCAAAGAGTATTGAAACGGTATTTGTTTGTAAGGGCTGACACCGCTCCAGGAAGGAATAGCTTGTTGAAAAGTCTCAAAGTCAAGATGATAGATGGGATAGGTGAGTGTTTCTAAAAACTCGGCAATCGCTTCATGGTCGATGAAGGTGTGTTGCTTTTTCCAGTTCTCGACCTTTTGCCACTGGATGGGTGTCATGGCAAAGTCTTCAGGTATATCTTCAATAGCTACGATGTTTTGTTCATAAAGTTCTTGTTGTTTTTTACTGCTAAGATTGAAGATGTTAAAGATGCTGTATTCTGGGATATTTCGCTGAACCTTCCAACAATACGCCTTTGCATCACACTCATACGGGTCATTGCACTGTTTCCCGATGTCGATGTTTGGCTCATGATATTTATCGTCCAGATATGCCTCAAACGCTTCAAGCTTTTCGGGAATAGAGCTTTGTAAATCTCGTACCTCTCCTGTAACATCAACCACCACAAAAAGCTTTTCAAGCTCCAACGCTTCACTTCGCACATAACCAGAGTTGATATGCACCACATGACATGCACTAACTCGAAACCCAAGGGCTTCTAAAACATACAGCTGAATGGAAACATCATGCAGATAAATAGGCTTCACATCTGTGGAACTTTTCACTTCATACAGCTCTAATCCCTCAGATGTTTGGCGCAAGATGTCGACCATCACCAGGATACCCTCATAGATAAATGTTGCCTCGTAGATGTTTTCCACACCCTCATCAAGATACGCTTGTGTCAACCTCGCCATGCTTTTAAAATCGTGTGCATCAAAAGGTATCTCACGCCCATCAGGAAACAACTCACACGCCAAATCCCCCACAACATTACCCGTCTCAAACCGTGCTTTGGCACTGGCATCAGGAGGGGTTAAAACCTCTGGCTTATACTTTTTCAGCCAAAGGGATTTTGGACATTGAATAGCTCTGGTGTAGAGGGATTTAGAGAGGGTCATGTTTTATCCATTGAGAAGCATTTTTAATTCTTCAAATAATTCTGGTGATTCTGTTTTAGCTTTTCTCATATTCTCTACTAGTTGAGACATTGGAGATTGGCTAATTTTAAATTTTTTTGCATTCTCTTCTGCTGTTGACAACCTAAATAATTCACATATAGTAATTGTTTCACTGCCTTTTTTACTTTTTGCAATATATATGCAACCATCGTCTACTTTAATATGGGTACTATAGTCATCGTAATAAGCATGTATTATTTTAAAATTACTTCCACTCGATGGATAATTTGTTATTGAAACATTTAGTAAAACACAACTTGTACTTTTTTTTGTATTACAGCCAGGACAACTTAATGCTAAATTTTTATGATGAAATGTAAATTTTTCAAATCTTGATTTTGGAATAATATGTTCAATATCAACTTCTTTAATATCAAATCCTAATTCTCGTTTACAATAGCAACATTTATTATCCTGTTGAACTCTCAAATGTTCTTTTAAATTCTCTTTTATATCATCAAAAATACTTTTTTCCCAATCTGTATGTGTTGAAAAATAACTGCCTATGATAGTGTGCTCATGTTTAGAAAATTTATAAGGTATGCTAATTTTTTCACTCATTTATAATTCCTGTTTGATTACTAACTGTATTACTTTTTTTAGTGGGTCATATTCTTTGAGTAAATCAACAATTTTTATAAGCTCACTTTTAATTTCTGTAAACCTCATTTTGTCTTTATTTTCTGATCCTAAAATTTCAAGTGCTTCTGTGACTATTTGTGAAAGATAATAGTTTCTTGATGTTGGAAGTCCAAAAATATTCAACAAAATATCTTCGGCAGACCAACCAAAAGTCGATGACTCAATCAAATTACCATTAGTAACACCTTCTTCGTTACTAAATGCAATGACCGAAGAAGCTTCTATGGGTAAGTCTGAAACTAGGAAATGAGAATGAGTAGCAATAATTATATGGCAGCCTTTTACATGAAAAAGTAATTTTTGCAATAGCCCAATATATTGGTACTGCCAACTTGGATGTAAGCTTATTTCTGGTTCATCTATTAATATTACTCAACTTTCGCACATAAATTTCAGTAAAAACACTAGCAAAAATCAATCTAATAAAGCCCATAAATAGGCACTTTTCTGTATAATTTGTTTACCAC
>SAAR01000291.1 GCA_009916335.1 Erysipelotrichia bacterium
GGACAATATTTTCTAAAGCGGATGCAGAAAAAATGATATACGAAATAAACCGAATAGGCAACAATCTAAATCAAGTTGCTTATCGGGCAAACAGCAGTAAAAATATAGACCAGCACGCTTTTATCACAATGTATGACAGCTATATGCAACTGCTTTCAGCCTATGATAATTTTGTGCGTGAAAACTTTGATAAGTGCCGAGCATAAAAGCAAGAGATAAAAAACTCAACTTATATAAAATCAGCCTTGCAAATTTCTAACAAGAAATGCAAGGCTGATTTACTGTTCTTCTATAACGCACCGTTCAACGGCATACTCTAGAAATAATCCGATTAATTCATTGCGGCTACGTCCTGTTTGTGCAGATACTTCATCAATTTTTGTAATGGTTTCTTCCTTTATGCGAATAGAAAATGTTTTATAACCATCTTCGCCTTTGGCTTTCTTGGGTTTTACTACCAAATTGTCATCTTTCATTCTCTCACCTCTCTTATAACATATTTTATGATTGTTGAGAGGTTATTTATATGTTATAAATTATACGGAGAGATTTGAAATGACAGATTACAAAAAGATGTATCTTCTTCTATGCAAAGCGGCTTCTGACTCGTTGGATATATTATCAGAGGGCTATGATATCCACTCAATAAATTCTGTTCAGTTTTGGCTTAAAGAAGCTATGATTAGAGCGGAATACGTTTATATGTCCACAGCAGAAAGTGATGGTGAGGACGAGCGAGATGAATAAGGCAGGAGCTAAAATATTAAAAGTTATATTGTTTGTCGGGGTGTTTGCCTACCTCCAATACCATGACGTAAATCGTGAAGCATTTACGATAAATTCCGTGATTGCTGGCATTATGATGGCTTCTGCCGCTTATCTGTTGGCTTCTTTATTTGGCATTGTGCTGTCGCTTTCAAAGAATTATCTTATAGCAATAGTGGGAACGGCGGCACTGGCACTATTCTTGGCATTTAAGATTGATGAAGTCATTGCAAAAACCTCTTGGCTGACAGAGGGACGTGCTGCTGCATTTTTGGGAGGGTTTGCGATAATTTGCCTTGTTGGAGATATTCGGACGGTTAAGAGGTCACTGGCGGCTTCTGATATGGTTATGGAGTGTGGCTCTATTATTACACCAAACGATAACGACCCTAATGTGACTATGCGCAACAACATGAAAGCAAATCCTCAATCAGTTTTGAACCTTTCCAATATGCTTGAAAAACAGTGGGGGCGTAAGCCTACCTATGAGGAAGTTATGGATTACATAGACCACTTGGCAATACCAGAAGATGAATTGACATAGTGATTGAGGGAATGGTATTTTTTAGGTATAATACTTATATAGCTATTTCACAGTGAGGATTAAGTGTCATACAGATGTATGACACTGTAGTGTATTACATACAGAGTATACAAAATGGTTTGGGAGGTGTTTTCAAATGAATAATGTAGAAAATGATAATGTTTATCCAGAGATACCGCCATTATTTGAAATAAAAGAAAGACGTAAAATGACCGTAGGGGAACTTATTTCTGCCTTAAAAGAGCACCCCCTTGATAGTGTAATCCACATCAATATTTCCAATGAGTTGAACCAGTTTTTAGAGATTAAAGATGTCTCACCCATAACAGAAATGAGTGAGAACAAAGTACACCCTGTTTTAAATATTGACAAAATAAAAAACGTCGAAAAATAAAAGCGAAAATGGTGGAGATATTATATATGGAAGATAAACCCAAGTTTGACGTAAATAAGGAATTCCAGAATCCTATAAAGAAAAATAATTCTGCTCAGAAAGCGAGTGAAAAAGCCTTTACAGCGATACTTGATAAGCCGCATGAGCTTGTCTATGGAATAGTTATGGAGTATAGTAATGGCACTACACTCTGGTTTGAGCCTATTACAGATGAATTGGACGGGTTTGTATTGAGAAAATCGGGTGGTTCAATACAAACTGTTTTCAGTGAGGATAGAGACGCTTACATAGCGGATATGAATGACCCCAATATTGTTGCTGTTTATGGGCAGAAAAAGCAAGATTAATATTTGTTTTTTGTGGTATGGGGATTGTATTGCTAATACAATACACCGCCTTTTTTAATGAAAGGATAGCCGCCCTGCGTATTTTTTCTCTTTATCGCTTGCAAATTCAAAAATAAACTAATTTAAGAACGGCGTATTATCTGATACAATAAAATAGAGAAATTATGTAATGAAGGAGGGAACATAAGATGAACCCAGTGTTAAAATATCGTGGTGGGAAGTCAAGAGAAATCCCTCGATTCCTGCAATATATACCAGATGACTTTAATCGATATATTGAGCCTTTTTTTGGTGGCGGAGCAGTTTTTTTTCATCTTGAACCCGATAATGCAATTATAAATGATGCTAATGACCGTTTGATGACATTTTACCAGCAATTGAGAGACAATTATCCTGAAATGCGTATACAGCTTGATGAACTGCAACGACAGTATGAAGTTAACCAAGCCGAATTTAAACGGTTAAAGGCATTAACCCCTGATGAACGTGTGCCAAATGCAAACGAGGAATTATATTATCGTATGCGAGAGTTGTTTAACAACCCTGATAATACCTTTTTAGATGGTGTTTTATATTTCTTTATTAACAAAACAGCTTATTCTGGTATGATACGTTATAATAATAGCGGTGAATATAATGTCCCATTTGGACGTTATCCGAATCTAAATACAAGGTTAGTTACTTCAGAGCATAGCGAATTGTTACAGCGTGCAGAATTATTTAATGTCGACTATAATCAAATATTCAATATGGCAGAAGAAGATGATTTTATTTTTCTTGACCCACCGTATGATTGTGTTTTTAATGATTATGGTAATATCGATATGATGAATGGTTTTGACGAAGCAGAACATAGACGTTTAGCGGAAGATTTTAGAAACTTACAGTGCCGTGCTTTAATGATAATTGGAAAGACACCTTTAACTGAAGAACTTTACGGAGAATATATATTTGATGAATACTATAAAAATTATTCTGTAAATATAAGAAACCGGTTCAATAATGACAAAATGCACATTGTCGTAAAAAATTATTAAGGGGGTGTTGTTGTGGCAAGGATTGATAATAAGCTATTGTTTTTTACCACTTCACCGCGAACACCCGCAAAAATGATACCTGAAATAAAACTATTGCACGAGAAGTTTTCGGGTGAATTGTGGAATAAATCGATACAAGAGCAGTTTATTGACGAACTGGCACAGAGTAGCTTTTTTGAGGGTAAAGGCTCACCGTCAGATAAAGCCTTTAGTGCTAGAGATAGAATTAACCGTGCGCCAAAGGCTTTGGGATTTATTGACTTAAAGCCTAATATAGAGCTTACAGACGCAGGCAAAGCTCTGATTTATGGCAAGCGCCCGCAGGAGATATTTTTACGGCAGTTGTTGAAATTTCAACTACCGTCACCTTACCATGCAGAAAATCAAAAAATTGCTGGGACTTTTTATGTGCGCCCTTATCTGGAAATTTTGCGATTAATACGTGAACTTGAATACATCACGTTTGATGAATTCAAGATTTTTGCTGTTCAAATAACTGACTATCATAAGTTTGACGCAGTAAAAGCTGATATCTTGCAATTCAGAAAAGAAAAAGCACAGAATAAAGGTCAATATAAGCGTTTTGTTAATGAGGTGTGGGAAAGAGCAATTCTAAATATACATAGTGATAGAATTATGGCAGGAAAAACTAAAACAAGAGATAGTCGAAGAAGATTTTTGAAGAGATTTAAAACGTATTTAGTTGAATCAAACGAAGGTGCACCAAGAAAATACTATCAGATGACTGAAAAAGGTTTTATTTATTACTTATCACTTAGAGAAGAGTGGGACGCATTTATTGGAGGCGTCTATCATATCATTAACCAAGGAGGAAAAAAGAATGATGAAATATTTAGAAGATTTAAAGAACGAACTAACGAAGAGAAATGTTAATCAAGATGAAATTGATGATATTATAAGAGATCATGATGAAATGATTTCTGAAGCACTGCGTGAAGGCTTAACTGAAGAAGAAATTCCA
>SAAR01000292.1 GCA_009916335.1 Erysipelotrichia bacterium
TGGAAAAATTTTGATAGCCATACATTTTCACTAATACAATCTTCAAGAGGTGCGAAAAATAAAAACAAACCCAAGAAGAGTAATGTTAAAGAAATGCTTGGTTTTATAGGAGGTGAAAAATGAGAAGAAGCACAATAAGAAAAGGTTTAACTCAAAAAGAAATGGCTGAAAGATTTAATATATCTGTTAAAACGGTAAAAAAATATACATCCGAACCGCGTGAACAATACGAACAAACAGCGGCTGATCGTCGTCGTCAGGCTTACGAACTACGAAGCCAGGGGCTGAAATGGCAACAGGTAGCCGACAAAATGGGCTGTTCGTATCACGGAGCCGTTGCCCTGTATCGCCGTTATGTTGCCTTAGATATGCCTAAAAACAGCCTGTAACGACTTCTAAGCAGTTTTTCCCCCTAACCTAACCAAACCCTCCACCCCTGGGGGGATTTTTTCCCCTTTCCCCGTATCCGGGCTTGTGTCTGGATAGGTGAGGGACACTCTGGTACCAACAAATCAACAAACCCACCCAGCCACCAGAGGCCCTCTGGCAACCTTAAAACCTCCAGCCTACGGCTGGCAACCCTTCACAATGAAAAACCAGCCAAAGGCGGCTGGTTCTTCACTGTTCACGGTTTACGATTTACGATTTCCATTGCTGCAATATATCCATTCCGATCCGTGTAAAATCTCTTTTCTCTTCTTCGTCTAATTCATTGATTTTACTTAACAAGCCTAATACAAGAGCTTTATTTATTTCTTCTGGTTTAATATTTAAAACCTTAGCCACTTCTGCACCCAGGATTATTTTTTGTCTTGTTTCTTCCCGTCTGTCCTGCCTTGCTTTTTTTGTTCTTAGTGCTTGTAATTTATTTTGTAGATCTGCGATCTGCTGTGCTGTTGATTTGCTCATATTACAACCTCCTTTTATCTTTATTATCTTCTACTTGGATTATTTCATTTAATTTATCTAATTCATAAGAAGCCAGTTTTTGAACAATCACAAACTGGAAATTCTCATAATCATATAATGGCCATTCAAGCAAACGCCAAACAAAAGGATCGTAATCTGCCAAAGGGCTTAAATCATAGGTTGTAATTCCAAAATCTAAAATAACAGCAGTTCTCAGATCTATTTTATCTCGAAAAATTATTCTGCATATATCCTCAACTGGATACTGAAAAAAATCCATAGCCATATTATTTTCATTTAAAAAAGACACTGTCTCTTTGTGTAATATATTTAAACAGTCGTGAAATTCTTGTTCTTCAAAATCTAATCCTCTATATTCCATATTAAAAACCTCCACACTATAAGATAGTGAATGTATTACCACATTTAGTACACTCAACCTCTGTAATTGGTCCCTCTTCTTTTGAATACTCCTCAGTAAATCTAAATATATGGCGAGTGTTTTTTTTACAATGATCACACCAATTGACTTGTATATCAGGACCGAGAGTTTCTTTTTCCATATAACCTCCTAATTATTTATTTTATTATTCATTACCTCCATTATTTACTTTAGTCAAATATATTTTAATATATTTATATTGGGCGAAGCCTGGGTTTATTACTTTATTATTTTGAGGTGCAACCGAAAAAATAATATTAGTAATGCCCACTTACACGTCGCAAGCGACGTATGGGCCCTGCGGGGCTAAAAACCAAAATTCAAAAGACAAAAAAAGTAAGGGGTAGACTATGGCGACATTTCATATCAGCTTTAAAAAATTACGAAGATCAGAAGGTAAATCTTCGGTTTATTTATCTGCATATCAAAACCGAGAAAAGACAAAAGATAATCGAACCGGGGCAACCTGGGATTATTCAAAAAAAGAGGGATTTTTCGGCTCTGCTATCCTCTCCCCTGCCGGCACACCTGCCGAACTTGTGAAGGACTCAGGCACCCTCTGGAATGCCGTAGAGGCTGGCGAGAAGCGAAAGGATGCCGAATTATGTCGCTATGTGGACATAGCCATCCCCAAGGAGCTGGACGACGGCCAGAAGAAGCAGATCGTCCTCGATTACTGCCAAGAAAATTTCGTGGATTATGGAATGATTGCAGACATAGCATTTCATGATCTTGATAGTCATAACCCTCATGCTCATGTAATGCTAACTTTAAGAACTGTTAGCCCAAATGGATTTGGGAACAAACAAAGAGAATGGAATAATAGAGAAAACATTGAAGCCTGGCGAGTTAACTGGGAAATAATAGCAAATGACCGATTAAAAAAATATGGTCATAAATCTCGTATTGACTCCCGTTCATTAAAAGACCAAAAAGAAGAGGCAGAAAGAAAGGCTGTTTTTGCTAAAACTCCGAAAGAGAAAGCCAAGTGGATTTCAAAAACCATTGAACTGGACAGAACGCCAATGACCAGGATACACAGGCACCAATGGCGAAAAGGTCAAAAATTAAGAGCTATGGAGCAAAAAGAAAAAGCATTATTATTAAAAATAGCTAATGTAACCTACTTGCAGCAAACCAAACCACCTCAGCCAGAGGAAACTATGAAAATAGAGAAAAAGCCTCTTGCAAGGTCAATCATTGATAATTTAAAGGCATTATACAAAAAGACCCAGCATATATTTAAATCAAAACCTAATTTAAATAAAAAGAAAAAAGAAGAAAAAGAAGATCCTCAAAATTTCGTTAGTAGTTATGTAATAAATGAATTTGGCGAACATATATTAAAAACAGAGTTAGAAACAAAACCTAAAACAGGCACAGGAACCGGAACCGGTGGAAATAATGGAGGCGGAAAAATGGGTTCAGGCTCTGGAATGTCTCCTATGAACCAACCACAACCAAAAATTGAAGAGCCTGAGCCGGAACCAATGCCGGAATTCGAAGATCAGCAACCTAAGAGGAAGAAGAAATTTGGAATGTAGTATATAGTGGTATATATTCCTATATAGTAGTATCACTTAATACAACTTAATATTATTTAATACTATACTATAATATACTACATTTTTAGAGTTGTGATCCTCGCCGGTTCTATTTCCCCTTTATGTATTGCCACAGCTTCATTAACTGACTTCATAAGCATTTTAAAAAATTTACTATGCTTATTTCTTTTCCGTTTTTTCTGCACTTTCTTTTTTTTCATATATTCACCAAAAAAAATCGAATCGCCAATTTTTCTTCGAACAATACTCTTTTTTCTTTTTTTATTGTTTTTCTATCTTCGGTAATGCTTCGCACCATAGATCTGATAGTAATGCTTTGCTGCCGTATGTAAAGAACTGCCCCAACTTCGTTGGGCTGTTATCTGATATGGTTAAGCTCCCCACTTGACAAATTTTTAAGATCGGTTAGAACTGGTACAGGATTGAAAAACCTATAAAAATAAAAACCCCACCCTCTGCGATTTTGTTTTGGCGACAGAAAACAGAGAGTAGGGCCAGATAAAAAGGACTGAAAAAATGATAATACAAGAAGAACATAACATCGATTTTTTTAAAAATCAAATGCCTAACAAGCCTTATTGTACAAATAACCTCGATATGGGATTAAGCATAAGGAACAAGGCAAAAGCCTTAGAAATGCTGTATTTACAGGCAAATCAGCCAGCAATCCAAACTTGCTTACTCTTTGATTTAGATAAGAAAAACTCATTCTATACATTTGAGAAGGTGGGCTTACCCATACCTCACTTTATTACAAAAACACCAAAGACAGGTCGTTGCCATTACGGGTACATGCTTAAAGCCGGTGTTTGTAAGACACAACAAGCAAGGTTGAAGCCGTTGAAGTATGCCGCTGCCGTTGAAATGGCTATGGCGAAAAAACTCAAAGCAGATCTGGGGTTTGCTGGATTGATTACAAAAAATCCACTCAATGATCACTGGTCGCCGTTCTGGTCAGGTGCTGACCTTTACGACCTGGATTATTTAGCTGATTTTGTGGACTTAGAAAAACCTCAAATACAAGAGAAAAAAAGCGAGGCTTATGGTTTAGGTCGCAATGTTAATTTGTTTGAAGATCTACGCCAATATGCTTACAGAACGGTTTTAAATTTCAAAAAAATATCTACTTTCGAGAAATTCGAAAACGAACTA
>SAAR01000293.1 GCA_009916335.1 Erysipelotrichia bacterium
ATCATACGTTTAAGGCTGATATTAGCCTAAAAATTGAGATTACATTTGTAATTTTTAGTAAATTGTGTGATTTATGTAATTATGTCATTTTTGTTCATTTTTATTCATTTTATGTCAAAACAAACACTTCTTTAAGACTTATTAGGAAACATTAAACTACTTTGCAAAACTCAACAGAATGCGACATTTTCCTTTAATGGTATACTTACCACAACTAGCAGGCACAAAAATGGTTTCTGTATAATTAGCTTTTATACTTTCTTCTTCATAAACAACTTCACCAGCATTATGCACAAAGGTAATCGTATGAAAATCTTTCCCTTCTGTATCTAATGTTAATGAATCTAACACATCATATAAAACAACTGTGAACTCATCGCAATCTAACAGCACCTTTCTTTGTGCTACATCATCGACAAGCGGTGTGGAAATTTTTTCGCTTTGCAATGTCAAATCAACGACATCAAAACTCTTATCAATATGCAATTCACGCCCTTTTCCATTGGCATCTTTTCTACCATAATCATAGAAACGATACGTTGTATTAGAGTTAGTCCCTACCTCAATGGCTAAGATTCCACCCCCTAAAGCATGTAACATACCAGCAGGAATAAAAATGAAATCGCCTGCTTTCATCTCTACTTTACGCAAGTACTGTTCTAAATTTTCATCTTGAATGGCTTGTTTAATCTTTGCCTTATCATCAATGGTTGTTCCTGCCACTAAGGTAGCATTAGGATCAGCTTCTAGTACATACCAAGATTCACTCTTACCCCCATCATTTTCATGTTTGCGAGCATAACTATCATACGGATGTACTTGGATAGACAAATCATCTTTGGCATCTAAATACGCTAAACGTAACATATGCTCATAAGGGTGCTTTCCTAAGATTAAATCTTGGTATTCCTCAATCGCCTCTAATAGATTTTTCCCTTGTAGACTACCATTCTCAATAATATTTTGGCAATATGGGTGTGCACTGACTTCCCAACATGTTCCCTTACCTTCTTCTTGAACACCTCTTATTTTACTCAGCCTATTATTAGCCCATATTGTTTGATCATAAATTGGTTTTAATCTAAACGGATACATCTTTGTCATTTCATCCACCTCTTTCATCGTTATTATCGCACAAGAGAAGAGGAAAATCAATACTTTGTAATAACATTATAATCAATTTAACAATTATTAAAAAAAGCATCTTTTTGTATTCTCACATCTTGATGCTTTTCCTTTCCATTTATCTAAAAAATGCTGAGCGTAAATCGCCCCAATGTGTTACTAATAACAAAACTAATAAGACAATAAGTGGCAATGCAATTAACATCCAATACCCTCGCATAACTTTCTTTTCCATTTTCTTCCACGCTACCTGATCAAAGTAATAACGATCATCTTCTGTTTTCAAGACAATGTCATCTTGCATAAAATTAGCGATCGTATAAGAAATGACAGATGCAGTTAATTTCACATCTTTAAATGCATCTATCTTAATCGCTGTTTCAGGTGATGTCGCATTATGTTTTAAAAAGACATCCATTACAATTTTTGCCATTGTACTTTTTGTTGTATTCTTTGCCATCTTCTACTCCTCTTTCTATTTATTTTGCACATACATGCGTGCATATTTTTCCATATATCTTTCATTCTTTTCGAAACCACCATCAATATTAGCACTGACGAACACTTCTACTTCTTGCTTATGATTGTGGAGATAACTCACTACCTCAGCACTTAACGCTGCACAGATAAAGGCATTTGAGATCGATGAGGTTGGTAAAATAGGAATGTTAATTCCACTTAGATAGGTTGCTGCATCTCCCACTTTTCCACAAGTATCAATGACTACATCTGCAATCTCAAATAAACGCTTACCACTTTTATGACGACTGCTCACTGCTTGTGTATGTGCCATACTAGTCATCGCAATTACGTTTGCTTTGCGTTTTTTTGCCTCTAATGCTAACTCTACAGGATAGGCATTTCTCCCTGAATTAGATGCAATCAACACCACATCGCCCTCATCAATCTTATACAGCTGTGCTAAAATACTAGCATAACCATCTAAACGTTCAATAAACGTTGATTTGGTTGGATGTTCCGTTAACGTTAATTCACTTGTCATAATTGGGACACTAAATGCCAATCCCCCTGCTCTACCATATAATTCCTCTGCCACACTATGCGAATGACCACTACCACTCACATAAAACGTTTTTTGTTGTATATGTGCTTGGGCAATCATCGCCGCGGCTTCTTGGATTGCATCTTTTTGTGTTTCTTTAATTTTATTAACAATATCTAAACCTACTTCAAAGGCAATATCGTATGCATCTTTGCTCATCTTGTTCTCCTATAGTAAGTGAAAATGCAAACAAGCACGATAGATTCCTTCTTCACTAGAAGTGCTTGTAACATAATCGGCTACCTGTTTTACTTCCACTAACGCATCACCCATAGCGACACCTAAACCACATTGTTTTATCATTTCTACATCATTTAATGCATCACCAAAACAAATGACATCTTTCATCGTTAAATGCAACACTTCACATAAGTGTATTATACCGCTTGCCTTTGTGCAAAGGAATGGATAAATGTCATAATAATTGTCCATAAAGCACTCAAAGCGATAAGCAGGATAACGCATTTGGTAAAAAGCCAGGTTGTTTTTATCAATATAGGCAACGGCAGCATAAGGCAAAGAAGTCAAATGTCTTGCTGTATGTTCACGATCATCTTTTAAAATATCAAGACGTCCAAGACATTGATTCATCATATTGCACATTCGCTTTTTGCCATGATAAATATAAGCGTTATCTTCAAACTGATACAAAATAGCATCATCATTATGGACAAAATCTAAGGTTAACGCTTCTACTAATGATACTGGCATCACTTCTTTATACAACTCTTTACCCTCTTGATCCATTACATAAGTACCATTACTGCAAATAAAATAATCAAACGTAATTTTTTCTAATAAACTTTTTTCCATGGCAAACGCTGGTCTACCACTGGCAATCGCAATTTTAATCCCTTTCGCCTGCAACGTCTTTAACGCAGTAATCGTTGAATCTAAAAGCACACGTTCTTGTCTACTCACCAAGGTTCCATCGACATCAAAAACAGCCAACTTATACATATTGCACCTACTTGTTTTTCTTTTTAAGCTTATGCTCTTTCAATTTAGCGTTAAGCATTTCACCCATTTTCTTAGAAATACGCACAGATTCGCCAGCTGTTAGATACATATCATAACTAGCAATCAAAGAAGTTCTCAAAACCACTTTGTTCACACTGCGATAACGATAGTATTTTTTCTCATAGAAAAAACCATCTTCATCAAACCATGCTTGTCTTGTGATTAAAGCATCCATCACAAACGAGATACAGAACACCCCTAAAGAGAAGAAAGCGGCTGCCATCATATAATCTTTACCAATGAGATTCACAACCATCATTACAAAGGCACCAACACAAATAATCGCATACACAACAACCCATGCAGTATAATCCTGTTGTTTTTCATATTTGCCTTTTGCTTTTTCTAAAAAAGCTTGTTTTGTTTTTAAATGCACCTTAAAAATTTTAGCCACTTTTATTAAGTTATATAAACCATATGCAACAATTGCAATGATTAATACGACTTGAAAATATACATTATTTGTTAATTCACTCATAAACTTCTACTCCTCTTTTTCTATAAATTGTATTATACAACAACTTTTTCTTTTAATAAATGATTATCTTTATATCCTACTTTAACGATAAAAGAAAATGATACCAATGACCATTTTCTTATTCTCTTTATTCCATATTTGCATGTCTTGCAAACATCGTATTAGAATCTAGCCCTTTTCTTTCCATCAACATCATAATCGCAATATCCATAAAGATCCCTTCTGATTGTTCAAATAAGGAACCCATCGGCTGAATCGATTTCATTTCTGTTTGCTTTGCACTCTTTGGTGAAGGGGCATTAATTTCCACTACAACATCTGCCATTTGTGCAATCGTAGAGGTAGGATTAATCGTAACCAAAGCCACTT
>SAAR01000294.1 GCA_009916335.1 Erysipelotrichia bacterium
GAGCTATATCTATGACTTTGGAGATAACTGGGAACATACAGTTAGATTAGCTTCTATTTATGAGGCAGAGCCTTTAGCAAAGTATCCTAGGTGTATTGACGGTAAACGTGCTTGCCCTCCTGAAGATTGTGGTGGTGTACGTGGATATGAGAGCTTACTGAAAATCCTTCAAAACACTAATGATCCTGAATATTCGGATATGATGCAGTGGTTTGAAGATATCAGTGGTCAAAAAGTATTTGATCCAGAACTTTTTGAAGCGAATACAATTAAATTCACCCATGCACAAAAACGGCTCAAAGAATTAAAAAAAGAGTTAAAATAGGATAAAAAGATAGTGCAACCTAGGTACTTAAAAAACTAACCTAAATAATGTTGAGTAATACTTGCCCTATTATGTTTCATCTCATAGCTAACATTTTGCAATGAATCAGCGTAAGAATAACCAGCTTTTGCATATTCAAACATTCTTCGTTTCGCAAAATTCCATCTTAGACCATGAGACGCTTCTGGTGTTTCATTGCCATGAAGTGCTGATTGTTTTATATCTTCATAATATGCCTGTCGATTGATTTTAAAGAGTGGCTTTTGAGACAAATAGCTTTGGAGTTCATTGTATGTTTTAAGATATACTAATACTTCGCCTTCTTTACCACCTTTTTCTTTGGTAAAAAGTATGCCTTTTTGCAGATTGGTAATCGAATCTAGCTTTGTGCCTAGCAGTTGATTTTGTTTTATTAAGGATACACCTTCAATTCTAGCACCGCCTTCGTATTGGATCGTTGCAACCAACCGATGTAATGGGTTTTGAAGAGCATTAATTAACGCTTTTGGATTCTTATATGCCCTGTTGTGGTAGTTATTGGCAACATAGTTTAAATCACGCGCTTCATCAAGTATGGTTTGTCGAATCGAGAAGTCGTATTCTCTTGTCTCACCATGTATATTTTTTGCAAAATGTTTTAAAGCAATTTCCAGTTTGCCTAATGCTGCTGATATCTTTTCTAAATATTGTTTTGAAGGGTAATACTCGATTTTATAATCCATATAAGCGGCAATATGTTCACATGATATCTTTTCACAATCTTTTATATTCCAATGCTCTTTTAAGTAGTTGAAAAAGTTATTCCAAATAGCACGATAACTCTCCATTGTTTGATACGAAGCCACCTTTTGATAATGAGGGTGAGCAGGATTTATTCTATCGGCTTTCTTAGCTCCAGATTCAAAAATTTGTTTGGCGAGTTGTGCACTTTGATAGTAAACAGAGCCTCTTATTGTCTATCCTTGTTATAGAAATTTTTCAGAAAAAAGTATCTTTATTCCTGAAATTTTTGATAGTTTCAGCCTCTATCTTGGGCAAATATCTGTTAAGTCAATCTGCACTTTATTGACAATTGTTGCATCTCAATTGTTAACGATTTCGGCGAGGATGTTAAAGAACCTCTATGCATCTTACATAACGTAGACCTTGCAATTCAAAGCTTGCCACACTTGCTCTTTTGGTTAAGATGGTACAGAACACTCGTAAGCGATTCTTGAGCTCCAACTATCGTTTTTTAGTGTTTATATAAAAAAGATAAATGAAGTGTAACACGAAAGTTTGTTGACTATTTCTGGAGAAATTTTTACAAAGAGTTGTTTGTTTTTTTCAGTTTCCATTTGGAGGTATACATAAAGAAGAAGTGGCTTAAATTGGGAACTTTTAAGCCACCACCATTATTTTGAAAAAAACATCATAAAAAACATAAAATCAACAAAGCACTCAACACTCTTTTATACCTCTTTTAATACCTTTTGAGGCAATTTCGTTGGTAACTGTAGAGCTTTTGGAACTTCACTGTCATTATAAGCATAAGTGCTACTTGTTTGAAATGCCATTTTAAAAGCATTAGCCACAAATTGAAGCTGTTCATCTGCCTCTTTCACTAGATTGCTTATATTGTAGACATCTTCAGTGAACTCATAATCGTTCAATATCGTTTTGATAGTATCTAGAAAAGCTTCGTTTGATTGATAATGAAGCGATTGCTCTAAAGCAATGACACACATTGCTATGGCAATGTTTTGTGCATCATGCTTATCAAATCGTACAATATCGCTCATAGCATTGCTAAACATAGCAACTACAATATCTCGTGTCGCAAAGACTTGAAACGATTTCGAAGTGGTCATTTTATTGTCTTCACCTCGTACATTCATTCTAATCACTTTTGAATGTGGATCGACAATCATAAATTCATTTTTATCTAGGATCATCAATATCTCATAAAATTTAGAGTGAAAGGGTTCATTAATCCAAAGATTTTTAACCACAAAATCGTTATACAATCCTATAAGGCCGTAAGATCTAAAGCTATAGGAAGGATTGTAAAGCCAATATTTGATGTTATGTGTTTGCAACTGGTATACTGGTTCGCTCTCTTCAATCTTGGTATCTTGAATTTTTTCATGACATATAGACTCACGTCTTTGAGATTTAATGATGCGAGTTTTCTCCTTAAAAGGTTTACAACCCCTATACACACCATACATACCCAAAAATACAATTCCAATCAAAAGGAGATATGTATCAATCATATTGAACTACTTGAGTAGAAAATTGAATTTATGCAACAATTGCGCAAGAAGCTGCGGTGTCAGTCTAAACTCTCTTTCCAGCACTGTTGCAACCGAGTAGCCTAAAAATGCAAGGTTAAAAATCTTATACATTGCCTTTGCTTCAGATTTTGAGATGAAAATATTTTTATCGCTAATATTTTTCAGTTTTAGATTTTTTGTACTTTGATATTCAGTTATATCAAGATACTTATTTTGATTATTACCGATATCAAAAAGGTTTAACTCCTCAGCAAAGTGTACGGTGTCACTAAATGTTGAAGTTAAAATTTGGTTTCCAATTAAAATCAACTCGTTCCTGATAAATTTTTTCTTCACACTATGATCTTCTTCAACAATATGAAGCAGATAAATCTCTTTATCAAGATTGAGTGCAACAGGGATAATTTTAAGTTCAACTCCACAATCATCTCTAAGGGTAAATATTTGATCTTGTGCCATTTTAGTTCTCCTCTATGTTTGTTTTATTTTCTAGTTCTATCCATAACTCACGTATTGTTGAGTATGAGACCTCAAATTTGTGATATTTTTTAAAATAACTTGAGATATCTCTAAAACTCATATTTTGCTCTAATTTCAAAGCTTTTACGATTGCCCAGTAACCTAGTAGCTTTTCGCGCTTTATTTTGGTTTTTTGGTTTTTACCACGTATTTTCATTGCATTGAAATTGACTTTATCGGTCTCTTTTACAATGGAATTAATAGCTAAGATAAGCGATGCAAAGGTTAATACGGCACTATCTACGTCACTATAAGCACTTTTGAGCTTGTGAAAAAGAGGCTTTTGAAGCTGTAATATTTGCAGCTTCAGTGGTAACTCAACTTTTGCAAAAAGTCGAAGATGTTGATTTTGAGCTTCATTTGTTTGCTTGGTGATATTTTCAATCATTTTTACATCTAAACTCATTTCTCACCTCGAATGATTTGCACATTTGTGGAGTTTGCCATTTTTTGATAGAGTTTGCTTGCATGTATAGTAGACAGTACAATATTTCTCGTTTCATCTTTTAATAACAATTGCCCATTTATATTGACAAAGGTGTATGTATTTTCTTCGAAGAGGACTTTGAGATTTGGGTATTCTATTACATTTGATTTTAATACATTAACAAACTCATAATAGGCCTTTTTTCTTTTCCTTTTTTGAGGGTTTTTTTTATTGTACTCTTGGATATTATTAGAGTGAGTATTAATAGTAGGTGATTTTACGAAACCGGAAAAACCGACATCAGTTTTTCGACACTCGGTATTAGCCCCTAGAATATCGTCTTGTGATAACCCCTCATCACTAAATATCCAAATCTTGTTGGAAAACTTACCTTTTTCTCTTAGTTGCTCTCGATAGAGATATCCAGCATCCTCTAATTCTTTTAAAGCGTTAGAAATTGCTGTTCTCTTATCTATACAACACTCTTGCAG
>SAAR01000295.1 GCA_009916335.1 Erysipelotrichia bacterium
GCCTTGAATAATACTAGCCATAATACCTGTATAGGAATCAACACCGATATTTGCAAAGATGTCAACTAGTAAGGCAAGAGTTGCACTTCCTGAAAATGGTCGAAAAAGAGCTAATGGGACAATAGCATTAGGAATAAAAGGCAACAGCTTACCTATAAAATTAGAAGTAAGGGTTAATATGTTTGAACTGCGTAATAAATGGATTGCAAAACTCATCGCAAGCATGGTAGGAAAAATGTTAATAAAAAGCAATAAACCATCTTTTGCCCCTTCTAAAAAGGAATGATAACTATCATTCTTTTTAAAGGTTGCATATAAAAAAACAAATAGAATTAATATTGGTAACAATAAATCATTAATCACGATAGTTCACCACACGATCTACTATTAAACCAACAATCGAAGCAACAAATGTAGAAATAATCGCAAAGATGACAAAACTGGTTGGTTCTAATGAACCATAGGCACTTCTTAAAGCGATAATCGTTGTGGAAATGATGGTAACTCCTCCTGTGTTTAACACTAAAAAAGTAACCATACTGCGTGTTGCACGCTCTTTATCAGGATTATGTTTTTGCATTCCTTCAATCGCTTTTAATCCCATTGGTGTAGCAGCACTACCTAAACCAAACATATTGGCTACAATATTACCACTAACATAACCTAATGTTTGTTTATCTTCTTTAATATCTGGTAATAATTTCCTTAGTAAAGGGTGTAAAAGCATTTCTAGTTTTCCTAACAAACCACAATCTCTTGCAACATATAGAATCCCATTGTAAAAGCTCGTTAATAAAATAAATGGCAATACAAATGCAAACGTATCTTCTGCTACATTTAAAATAGCTTCATTGACTGCTTTTACACTACCATTTAATAATGATGCAATAATCGAAATACAAATGAGTAGCAACCAAAATTTACTCATAGGCATACTCCTTGTAAAGATCGTCATATTTAATCTTAACAATTAAACGTTTTCCTTTTATTTGCATAGCCATCTTCACTTTCTTTTTTTCCCCTTTTCTTATTGTTTGATAAACATCTTCTTCAATTTGATAACGATGATTGTTAATATTGTAGTTTCCTTTATTTATTAACTTTATACTTTCATATTGAGCATATGCTTTTTCATGCAACTGTTCATGAATTTGAAAATCATCACTAGCATTTAACGTAACCACTACAATTTGTGTATCTTTTTGTTTACTTGTAGTTACTAAAGTACGCTTTGCTAACTTTGTATACCCTGTCTTTCCCCCACTCGCATAAACATATTGTTTCAAAAACTTGTTTTTATTAATCCATAATTTGTTTTTACAAGGGCTATAAGCCCTCGTAGCAACGATTTTCGCAAATGTCGCATTCTTCATCGCATAACTCATTAACACTGCCATATCGCAACTAGAACAGATATTACCACCATCTTCTTCATCTAAGCCACTAGGATTAGAAAAAGTAGAAGCATTCATCGAAAGTTCTTTTGCTTTATCATTCATCATTTCAACAAATTCTTCAACACTACCTCCGATATGTTTCGCAATCAGTGTAGCTGCATCATTCCCTGATCTCAACATTAAACCATAAAGTAAATCTTCAAGCGTATATGTATCTCCTTTTACTAGATATAAAAGTGATCCATCTACTAAATCAATACTATCATCGACAACAATTTTATCCTTTAAATTCCCTTTTTCAATCGCAATAATTGCACTCATAATCTTAGATATAGAGGCAACACTTTGTGTATGTTCCTTTTTATAGGAATCTAAAATCGTCATATCATTCATACTCATCACACAATAACTACCTAGTACATTCTTTTCTATCTCCTCCTCTTGTTTTTTTGCATCTATTTGCATCATAGAAATAAACAAAGAAAAGATTAAAAGCAATCGCATGTTCTCACCCTAATACACAATATGTTTTAAAGTGAGAACTTATGTGTACATACATAAAAAAAGCAACCTAATTTAACATCAAGTTGCTTGTTTTTTTTCTATAAAATTATTTTCTTTTCAATTAATTGTGATTCATCTAAACTACATCCTTAAAATAAAGCAATAAAACATTCTTCATCATGAATGAAAGATTCATCATATTCATAAAAATATAAATATTGTAATGCTTTAGTAACAATATGATATTGCTTTTCTTGATTCGTTAGTTCATCATACCCTTCAAAATAAACATTATCCATCTCTACTGCATAGATGAACTGATAACAAATACTCTTCGCAATATAATCATCGGAAATATCAACGATATTATCTAAATAATTAATAATATCAGGTACATACTCATACGCTTCCTTCTCTACACTATCTTCAAATACAAAGCCTTTTAAATCATAATCTAACGTAAATCTTTGTCTTAAATAGCGATCAATATACTTACTTTCATCATATTTATATTCTTTATTATCAATTAATAGTTGAATACGATCTTCAAAGTGAAAGGTTATTTTATGTTCCTTTAAGAATGTAGTAAAACTATTTTCTTGTTTTAAAACATCTTTAAGACCACAACTTATATCACTATCATCTAATCTTCTTGAAATATGAATAAACAGTACTTGATCTATTTCTTTACATAAATGTTTCTTTACACAATCAAAGAAATAATCATACTGGTTATCCAAAATAAAAACAGGATGATCCTTTTGAAACCTTTCATAACAAGTTTCAAGTAGTTCATCAAGTTTATTACTATTAATATTTAATACTTCTAATACTGATGTCATTATTTCATCTCTTGATTTAGTATTGATATACATTTATGCACCTCCTGATTATATTTATACATTTTAAACAAATAGTTCAAAATGTATAAATATAGAAACACTTTATAATTGTTAATTTCTCTAAAAATTATAAATTTGCTATGCTAACACTCTCGTTTGTAACAAAATCAAAAAAAGATATATTAAAAAAATAACATTTTTAAAATAAATTGAAGGGTATTTTTACTTAAGTTAAAAAATATCTTCATTTTGATTAAACTTTATTTTAACCAAAAATCGATTGTTGCCAAATTTAGTTTTTACATCATCCAGATAATCAATAACCCAAAAACTCAGGTTTATTAATTTTTGTTGTGTTATTTCTGAGCAATTGAAATGTTTGTTTGTTGTATCAGGCTGAATTTTTAAAAATGAGAGACTTCCGTCATCGTTTGTTTTGTCAGTATTCATAATTTATTTTTCATTTATTATTTTAAAAAATCACGTGGCGTTATACGGGTATATAGCAAAGGCGGGAACCGAAAGTCGTATGCGTAGACGAAGCCGCGTGATACGTAGTCGCGAACGAGAGACCGGCAGTCGCGCCGGAAAGCGCGCTACCGCCAAACAGGACACCACGCTGAGACTCGCCTGTGCCTGGTATACTCGTGTAGAAATAATCGCTATAATACGTCACTGAGCTCGCTCCTACCTCAGAAGGCATTAATTCACCAATAAGAATTCTTTTAATGTACCCTTCAGATCGTGGCAATAACCCTTTTAATATGTAGCCTGTGTAATCAACCGAATTAAACGATTCCGGATTATCTGAAATATAGAACTGACTTAAAGAGCCAGAATCATTTGCCTGTATTCTACATTTACAGCCATCTGTCCATTTCCAGATATGACCAAAAATATTCTCTATTCCTCTGTAAGAAGGTACATGAACAGTAAGAGGTGTCCCATATTCATCAGGTAGAACAAAAGGAACAACTCCAGTATTATTTCCTAAAGTGTTTGTGTGTCCGCACGGAATAAATGGATTGTATTGGTTAAATCCATTCCATGATGTGCTATTTAATGTTGTCACGCCGTCACCTAATCCGCCCTGCTTATATCCTTCTACAGAAGGCTGAGCGTTAAATGGTAATTGTGCATTCAAATTAGCATATTCAATATAATATAACATAACTGAAGCTTTGTATGTGCTATATACTTCACAATTCCAACTTACAGAACCTCTTTGTCTTGAATATGTTCTGAAATTTGTTAAACTTGTGTTAGTAC
>SAAR01000296.1 GCA_009916335.1 Erysipelotrichia bacterium
AATAAATTATCCCACATACTTTCTGTATTTTCTATGGCTGAATTGTTATCTTCTTGAAAAATATTAGATTCCCAAAGTGATGTTTCATTTGACTTTTCAGAGGTATCTTCCAACCCCATGCCATCAATAAAATCAAAAGAATCTTTCGCTGACTCTATTGCTAATTCTTCTTCTCTTTCTTCTTTTTCTAAGTCTTTAAAAGCAGACTTTTCAAGGACACACCTTACTTTAAAAGTCCTAGGTGCTTGACCTCCTCTGTTTTTGTCTACTATAAAAGTTGCTTTAGGGTCTGTTTCATCTTCTTTAAATTTTCTGTGGATTAGTATTACAACATCAGCATCTTGTGCGATAGCACCAGATTCTCTAATTTCATCTTTAGTTGGCAATTCATCTACATTTTGGTCATCTTTAGACTTTTGGAGCCTATTTAGCTGAACTAATACCATTACAGGAACTTTAAGTGTTTTAGCTAATAATTTCATTTGTCTGGAAATTTCTGCAACTTGTTCTTGTCTTGTCTTCCTTGATAATATAGAAGAAGGTGTAATAAGTTGAAGATAATCAATTATTATCATATCAAGTCCTGTTGTAGAAAGAGCTTTTAATTTAGATTTGGCTACAATATTTTCTACAGAAACACCTGGTGTATCATCAACCTCTAATTTCCAGTTGCTCATTCTATTTGTAGCTTCTTTAATTCTTTCAATTTCAGAATCAGCTTTCAGAATACCTGGTTTGAGTTTATTAAGGATAACATCAGATTCAACCGCTAACATTCTTCCATACAATTCTTTTTTTGACATTTCTAATGAAAAGAATAATACTGATTTTCCATCATTACAAGCTTCGACAGCAGAATCAACAGCAAAAACACTCTTACCAATACCAGTCCTAGCACCAATAACAATTAATTGTTCTTCTTTCCACCCATTATCAAGAGTATCATTCAATACCTTATTATACAACGGGATTCTTTTAACTTGTTCAACTTCATCACTTAAAATTGTATATTTAAAGTCATTTATATCTTCAGAAAAATTTTTATCTTCATCTTTTAATATTAAAGAAGAAGATAAATTATTTAACCTTGCCTCTGCTTCTGAAATTATTTCTAAAGTTTCAGGAGAATCATAATTTAATTTGTTTGCAGTCTCGGAAAGTAAATTTCTTGCTTGATGTTGAATAGAAAGCCTTTTTACTATATCTGCTAACACACTAGGGGATTCAGTTGTTGGGGTTGATAATTGAGAAATAACATCTGGATTAACTGATAAATTATTTTTTGTTGTCCAACTATAAATTTCCCAAATACTAAACTTTTCTTGTGATTCTGGCTTACTTAATGCTATTAAAGAAGTGTAAATTGTTCGATAATTTTCATCAGCAAAATCATCTACTTTAATATAAGAAGAAATTTTAGGTATTAAACTTTGCTCATTAAATAAAGATTGAATTAAACTTTTTTGAGCTTCTTGATATGAAAAATTTTTTCCTTCCAATTCTTACTTTCTACCCTTTCTGATTTCTTTGTTTTAATATTCCTTTTTTTTATTTTAATTTTTTAAATATAATTTTTAATTATTTTCATTTATAATAAAATTATGTTTTGTAAATAGACCTGTTTTAATGTTTCTAAAACACTTGTGGTTGCATTTTAGGGGCAAGGTGAGTATTTATATTAAATCTATCCTAAAATCGCACCACGAAGCTCCTACGAAGTCCTAGCACTACTCGAAACAAAAAATAAAAAAGATAATGAAATCATTATCTTTTTTTGGCTATTCTTTTTTAGTAGTTGATTTAGTTGTTTCTTTTTTAGCTTCAGCTTTTTCTTTTGCTTCTTTTTCAGCTTTTTCTTTTGCTTCTTCAGCTTTTTCTTTTGTATATGTATTTTTGTATTCATTGATTTTATCAAACAAATATTGAACACTATCAGAAGAAGTTTCAAAATCTAATGCTTTATTATCTGGACCGATTAAAATAAATGGAACAAATAATTCACCAGAGGATGAACGTTGTGACAATTTACTATCATTAAATGTTTTTGTCGTTTGTTTTTTGTTATGTTTTACAAGACCCTTATAAAGTTTTTCAACAGATTTCCACTCTTCTTCTGTTCCTTTAACTTCCATAAAAGCCTTCTTGTATTCAGATTTTTCCTTTAACCCATCATCTGGTCGGAAGTCAAGAGAAAGTACTTTATTTAAGAAATCTACACTTTTTTCTGGAGCAACTTCTACAATCGCATTAATATAGGCAGCCGTTTTAACGGAATATCCTTCTGTAGAATCTTCTGTTTGTGTTTCAGAATCAAGAAATGATAATACATGGTAACGAATATATACATTATCTTGATACAATTCATCTGTTTTTTCTGACAATAGAGTTTCTAATTTAACACAAGCAGGGCAATAAGGATCTAGATACCAATCAACAAAGATTGCATCTTTGGGAACTTCCGAAGTAGGAACAACTTTTTTATCTTTAGTGACAACAAAAGAACCATCTTTTGCTAAATTTTTATATACGACTTCTTTTTTCGTTGTTTGAGTTGTATCTGCTTGTTTAGAATTATTGTCTTTAGTAGTAGAACAGCCTACAACTCCCAATATACTGGCAGACAGCATTGCAACTGTCAACACTTTTTTCATATTGTTTTTCAATAGTAACCTCTTTCTGCCCAACTAAAGGCATTTCTTTTAAGTTTAAAATATCAGCTTTTAGAGTATTATATAAAAAATTTTAAACTTTGTCAACATTTTTAAAAATTTTTTTTAATCTTTTAATTCGTAACTTCCTGTAGTCATTTTTTGATGAATAGCAATTTTTATTTCTTTATTAATAGCATCAGATAAAGGTTTGTTTGATTTGATTTCATCAATACAAGCTTTCGCTGACATCCCAGTTATTTTAATGGTATTATCATCTTCATAAACAGCTTTCCCTTCTGGGTCAAGCTCTACTTTAAGAATATTTCCATCTTTATCTACACCGAATTTATTAGAAGGGGTGTATCTATAAGTTCTTCCTGTTTTAGTAATAATTCCTATTTCTTCTGCTATTAAAGCTGTTTCGGCCGCTCTATTAATACCCTCCGCAAAAGTTAATACTGTCACACCCTCTCCATATGGAGCAGAAACTTTATTTTTAACAACTTTTAGTTTTACTTCAGTTCCAATAACTTCATCACCATCTTTTACTTGGCTTTTTCTGTTGACTTCTATACGTTGAGAGGCAAAATATTTCAAAGCATTCCCTCCCGCAGTTGTTGTAGCTGGACCAAACATTTGACCAACATTTGCACGAAGTTGATTAATAAATATTACAGTTGTATCAGTTTCATTTGCTACGGCAATAATTCTACGAATAGACTTAGAAAGCAATCTAGCAAGTAAGGCCATTTGTTGTTTTTCTAAATCTTCATCTTCTGCTTTTGGTGTCAAAGCCGCAATAGAGTCTAAGATAATCAAATCAAAGGATCCGCTTTTAGCAAGTAAATAAACCTGTGTCAAAGCATCTTCTGCGAATGATGATTGAGTGAATAAAAGTTGATTCACATCTACTCCGAGTTTTCTAGCATAATTAGGGTCAAAAGCTTGTTCAGCATCAATAAACGCAACATAACCGCCTTCTTTTTGAACATTTCCAGCGGCATTTAATGCAATAGATGTTTTACCACTAGCTTCTTTACCATGTATTTCAATAACTCTTCCTCTTGGAATTCCTCCACCAAGAATACTATCTAATACTAAACTACCAGAAGAAAAAGTTGTTACTTCTTCCCTTATATTTGGCATAAAATCTATTTGTGGCATATCTTTAGAATAAGAATTTACTTCTTTTAGAGCAGAATTAAGAGTTTTTAATCTTTCCTCTTTTGTTAACTTTTTAAATTGTTCTGTTGCCATTTTTTGTAAAAATAGTCCTTTCGCTTATTTGTATAGATTAAATATTCCATAAAAAAGAAAA
>SAAR01000024.1 GCA_009916335.1 Erysipelotrichia bacterium
TGCGGTGATTGTGTATTCGCAAATGGCACGTCAAGCATACCCTGATGCGAATATTATCATTGGTGGTATTGAAGCGAGTTTGCGTCGTCTTTCGCATTATGACTATTGGGATAATAAAGTAAGAAAGTCTATTATCATTGATGCGAATGCTGATTTATTATTGTATGGTATGGGAGAAAACAGCATTATTGAGGTTGCTGATGCATTAGCTAGTGGCTTAGATATTCATGATCTTACTTATCTTGATGGAACCGTATTTAAGACAAAAGATTTATCCTTAGCTTTTGAACCGATTATTTTACCAGCGTATGAAGAAGTTGTACGTTCTAAAAAAGTGTATGCACAAAGTTTTCATACACAATACTTAAATACAGATCATTATGTAGCTAAGACATTAGTGGAACCATATCAGGGTTGGTATGTTGTACAGAATCGACCAAATCGCCCTTTAACTCAACGGGAGTTTGATCATGCCTATGCTTTGCCATATACTAGAGAATACCACCCTTCTTATCAAGCAATAGGGCATGTACCAGCGATTGATGAAGTGAAGTTTTCTTTAATTAGCAATCGTGGTTGTTATGGGGCTTGTAATTTTTGTGCATTAACTTTTCATCAAGGGAGAGTCATTCAATCAAGAAGTCATGAAAGTATTATTGCCGAAGCAAAAAAGATGGTTTGGGACCCTGCTTTTAAAGGGTATATACATGATGTGGGTGGACCGACAGCAAACTTTAGAGCACCTGCTTGTGAAAAGCAGAAAACGCATGGAGCATGTGCGACAAAGCAATGTTTATGGCCAAAACCTTGTAAAAATTTAGTGGTAGATCATAAAGATTATCTGTCCTTATTAACAAAATTAAGAGCTTTACCAAATGTAAAGAAAGTATTTGTGCGTAGTGGGATTCGCTATGATTACTTGATGTATGATCATGATGAAACCTTCTTTAGAGAGTTAGTACAAAATCATATTAGTGGACAATTAAAAGTAGCACCTGAACATATTAGTGATCGTGTTTTAGATAAGATGGGTAAACCAGGACGAGGCTTATACCAAAAGTTTGTCGAGAAATATTATCGTTTGAATGAGGAATATCATAAAAATCAATTTCTTGTTCCTTATTTGATGAGTTCTCACCCAGGTAGTGATTTAAACGCTGCGATTGAATTGGCCGAATATTTGCGTGATATTCATCATCAACCAGAACAAGTACAGGATTTTTATCCAACTCCTGGAACATTGTCAACAGCTATGTATCATACTGGCTTAGATCCTCGTGATATGAGTGAGGTTTATGTGCCTAAGACAAGCCATGAAAAAGCAATGCAAAGGGCATTGATCCAATATCGCAATCCTAAAAACTATGATTTGGTATATGAAGCATTAGTGAAAGCAAATCGTAAAGATTTAATTGGGACAAATAAACATTGTTTGATTCGTCCTAAACGCAGTGTGAAAGAATCGCATTATCCTTATAATAACCATAAGAAAACAAATTATAAAGCAAGTAAGACAGGAAGAAAGCATTAGTTTTCTTCTTTTTTTAGTTGTTGAGTAAAGTGTGCTTTTTTTAGTGAATAGTGGTAAAATAGAAATAAGAAAAGAGGTGTTCACAATGTTAGATAATTTAAGTGAAGATGTAAAAAAGATTTTATTGGCAGGAATTGGTGCAGTGGCATTAAGTGTTGAAAAATCAAAAGATGTAATTGATGAACTAGTGGATAAAGGAGCATTAACAATCGAGCAAGGGAAAGTGTTAAATGAAGAATTAAAGCATGATTTAAAAGAAAAACTTGCTTGTAAGAAAGAGAATGTAGATCTTGTAAGTAAAAAGATTGAAGGATTTTCGAAGGAGGAATTAGAAGCGTTAAAGGCGAAGATTGATACTTTACAAAACCAAGATGGTAAAGAGGATGCAAAATAGTCCATTAAGTAGTAAAAAACGCCTTACACAAATTATTACTATTTTGCGTAAGCATCATATCACGAAGGGGTTAGATCCAGTAAAACTGCGTATGATCATTGAAGATTTAGGACCTACTTTTGTGAAAATTGGACAGATCATGTCAACTAGACAGGATATGTTTTCAGAGCGGTATTGTCGAGAATTAACAAAATTAAGAAGCAATGTCAGTCCTTTATCTTTTATGGTGATCAAAGAAGTGATTGAACAAGAGTATGCTTGCCCTTTAGAAGAAGTGTTTAGTACATTTGATGAAGTTCCTTTAGGGAGTGCTTCCATTGCCCAAGTTCATTATGCCACATTAATGAATGGGCAAGATGTTGTTGTGAAAGTGCAAAGGCCAAATATTTATGAGATGATGGAAAGAGATATTAGTCTTTTAAGGAAGGCTAGTGGTATTTTGCATTTATCCGAAGTCATTGGTAGTGTGGTCGATATTGATGTTGTGTTAGATGAATTTTGGCAAGCTGCAAAACAGGAGATGGATTTTAGCGTAGAAGCAGGTTATGCACTACGTTTTAAACAAACGTATAAGGATATTCAATATATTGATGCCCCAAGTATTTATCGTGAATATACAACAACTAAGGTATTGGTAATGGAATATATTGATGGCTTAGCAATTAGTGAACAAAGTGCCTTACAAAATTTAGGGTATGATTGTTGTGAGATTGCAGAGAAATTAGCAGAAAACTATATTACACAAATTGTTGATCATGGCTTTTTTCATGGGGATCCTCATTCTGGAAACATTAGAATCAGAGAAGGTAAAATTGTTTGGATTGATTTTGGTATGATGGGCATTCTTGAACATCGTGATCGGGAATTGATGAAAAAAGCGGTACAAGCAATTGTGCTAAATGATGTTGGTAAACTTGTCGATGTGATTTTAACGTTAGGGATTCATGATGATAAGGTTGATTATCCAGCGTTGCTAAATGATATTGAAAATTTTATGAATCAATATTTATCATTAGAATTATCAGCGATTCATTTAGGGGAAATGGTACAGGATATTTTTACCATATGTCATAAGCATCGTATTTCTATGCCAAAAGGTGTTAGTATGTTAGCAAGAGGAATGGTTAGTGCAGAAAGTACGTTGATGCACCTTGATCCAAATACGAATATGATTCGTATTGCGGCTAATCATATGACTAACTTGCGTGATATAAAGTTAAAAAAAGAGCTTAAAAAAATAGGAAGAAAGTTACATGATGCAGGGGATCGGACATTGGATATTCCTGTGCAGCTTTCTGATTTGATTAAAATGGCAAATCGTGGACAGTTTAAACTAAATTTGAACTTAATGGGTAGTGAAGAACCGATTGCCAAATTAGATAAAATGGTAAATCGTATTGTCATTTGTATTTTGGCAGCTGCTTTATTAATGGGTAGCTCCTTAATTTGTACCACCGATATGACACCTAAGACATTTGGAATTCCCACTTTGGGCTTTATTGGCTATGTGGGAGCGATGATTATGGGTTTGTGGTTATTGTTTAAGATGTTAAAATTACATAAGAAAAATAAATAAGAAGGAGTAATACATGCGTGATAAACTAGCGATGGCAAGAAAAGAAAAACCAGCAGATTTAGTATTAAAAGGTGGAAAAATATTAAATGTTTTTAGTAAGGAATGGATAGTAGGGGATATTGCGATTGCTGATGAAAAAATTGTTGGTATTGGTAGTTATGATGGATTGCAAACGATTGATGTACAAGGAAAATATTTAGTTCCAGGTTTTATTGATGCTCATATGCATATTGAATCGAGTATGCTTATGCCTCAAGAATTAGAAAAAGTATTATTAAAAAAAGGAACAACAAGCATCATTGTGGATCCACACGAAATGGTCAATGTAAAAAAAGAAATAGCTTTAGAGTATTTGTTAGAGGCAATCAAACACATGTATTTAGATGTTTATGTGATGTTGCCATCTAGTGTACCATGTAGTGATTTTGAAAGTAATGGTGCAGGAGCATTTTCAGCAGAAGATATGAAACCTTATTTGCATCACCCACGCATTTTAGGGTTAGGAGAAACGATGCGTTTTATGGATGTCATTCATGGGGAAAAACGTATGCTTGATAAGCTATTGCTGTTTCAAGATCGCATGATTGATGGACATGCACCTGCTGTTTGTGCTGAAATGCTACAAGCGTATGTGTATGCAGGAGTGAATAATGATCATGAATGCAGTACGTTTGAAGAAGCAATGGAAAAATTGCGAGCTGGAATGAATATCTTTATTCGTGAAGGTAGTGGGGCGAGAAATGTCGAAGCATTAGTAAACGGTTTCTTAAAGCATAATATTAGTTTTGATCACTGTATGTTTTGTACGGACGATAAGCATCTTGAAGATATTGAAAGCGAAGGACATATTAGTTATTGTATTCAAAAAGCCATTGCTTTAGGGGTACCTATCATTAGTGCCTATTTAATGGCTACTTATCAAAGTGCTATGGTGTATGGCTTAAAGCATAAAGGAGCACTTGCGGCAGGCTATGATGGAGATATAGTGGTCTTAGATGATATAGAAAAGGTGCAGATTCATCAGGTATATAAAGCAGGGCAAGCAGTTGATAAAATCACATATGAAAAAGCAGTGCCTATTGATGAGCGTTTATTGCATAGTGTAATTTTACCAAAGATAAGCAAGGAAGATATTGCTTTAAAATGCAAAGCGTTAAATGATGTGATTGTCATGCAAGCACATGAGTTAACTACCCTACACGCAAAAGAAGTGATTGGCAAAGAAACATACTTCATAGCGAATCAAGTTTATAATAAATTGTGTGTTATTGAACGTCATGGACATAATGGCAATATTGCGGTGGCACCATTAAAAAATTTCAATATAAAAAATGGGGCGATTGCGACTACGGTTGCTCATGATTCACATAATTTAATTGTTGCTGGGGATAATGATGAAGATATTTTACTTGCCATAAAAGAGGTAGAGCGTTTGCAAGGTGGATATGTGATTGCATCACAAGGTAATATTATTGAAACATTGCCATTGCGTATTTGTGGATTGATGAGTGAAGAGGATTGTGAAAGTGTACGCAAACAAACAGCAAAGATGTTAAAGATTGCTAGAGAATTAGGTGTGAATGAAGAAATCGATCCATTTATTACGCTCTCTTTCATGGCTTTGCCAGTCATTCCTGAAATTCGTTTGTGTGATAAAGGATTGTTTGATGTAGTGAACCAGTGTTTTATTAAATAAAAGAAGAAAGTGTAGTTTGTATGCTTTCTTTTTTAGATAACACAGAGTAAGGCAGAAAAAACACCAGCATTGCTGGTGAATTTATGCTTTTTTACTTAATGTAATGGATTAAATTAGCCTGTTCATCAATGAAAGGAATAAGGGTTTGATCTTTGCTTGTTAAAATAATTGCGACACCTGGACCATGACCAGAAGTGAAAGAATCACTGTGTACAATGACACCGATACTACAGCTACCATTTAGATAGTGAGGACCATTGTGGCAGTTGTGATCTTTAATGGCTACAAAATCACCAAAGCGTAATGTGTCTAAATGATATTTCGCTACCTCTGCTTTATCTTGCGTCATAATATCATAATCACCACTCACAATTTGTGCACTTCCTAATCCTGAACCCATAAGATGTGCAGGGACAATATGCGTTACCCCCACTTTTAATGTACCCTGCTCTTCAATGATGTTTAATTTCTCTAATAAGCGAGGATCGATATTCATCACTTTAATATTAGGGTAATCTAATAGTTGTAAACCTGTACCATAGCCTTTAATGGCAATTTTATCATCGACATTTAAATCCTCTAACGTGTCTTGATCAAAGTAGATAAAAACATGCTCTACGCCACCATGTGTTCCACTCACAACCCCTTTTTTACCTTTCGCATCACCGGAAATTACTTTTGCTTCATTGCCAATACAGCTAGAGATATTTAATGCGTTGTTTTCACTAGTATCACTATTTTGTAAACTAACCCCAGGTTCCACATGATCTCCAGCAATACCCATACAGCAATCACCGATGGCAAAATTATAAGTGATGCCACCTGTTCCTGGAATAATACGCCCCATATTATCATAACCAACACGATAGCCTCCATTATGTCTTGGGTGATGTATTTTCCCTTGCAATGATTGCATCACGATTTTTTCTTTATTTGTTTTCATAAAATTCCTCCTATGTTCTTTATTATAGCATGCTATAATAGAATGTGGGTGATATGATGTTCAATTTACATAAATGCAGATGTGATAAGATTCAAGAAGTAAAAGTTTATAATAGTAAAGAAGTAGAAAAACTTTACCAAAAGGTATTGGTGGCATCTGCAGAAAGCGATGTTGTCAGCAAGATGAATTTTGCATCAAGAAGGATCATCAAGCATAGTGATCAATTTCAAATGAAGATGATTAAAAATAATTTTTCTCTTTATTTAGTAACGGTGATAATCCATCATCGTAGCTATCGTTTTGTGGTTGATACAGGTGCACAGATCAGTGCTATTTTAAGTAAACATAAAAACTTAATCGAAACCTATCAAAGTGATCAAGTCATCAGTGTTAAAAGTGCTGGTGGAGGAATGCGTTGTTTAAAAACGATTTGTTTAGATCAAATGTTTTTTGGTGCATTGGAAATTAAAAATCAACCTTTTGTCATAATGGACGAGAATGATTTTAAAATCCGTTTTCTCAATCGAGAGCTTATGAGTTTTGATGGCATTTTAGGTTGGGATATATTATCACAGATCGATTTTGAGCTAGATACAAAAGCGATGCTTTTTTCCATGGTAAAAAATGAAGAACATTTTACTTATTGTAATTTAGTAAATGCTATTTTCCCTGTTATCATTGTATATGATGAGAAAAAACAACCGGCTATTTTCGGTATTGATACAGGTGCAAAAATCAGCTGGATTAATGATCATTACGCCATACAACGCAATCTTAAAATCGTTTGTGAAACAAAGGGGTTGAATATTGGGGTACATGGTTTAGAGAAGTTGGATATTACGTTAATTAAAGAATGTATCATCTGCTTTTTTGAAAGTAAAATTACGTTGCGTAATTTACGAAGTGGATTGACACAGGTTTTTACTAATTTACAGATAGATGGAATTTTAGGAAATGAAGTTTTTAAGAAGAAGAAAGTACAGTTTTTAAATAGTAAAGGAATTATAAGAATAATGGAGTAAGTTGTGCTATAATACTTAGGAATTGAAAGGAAGGTTAATTATAATGATAAAAGGTAAAATTACAATGGAAAACAAAGCTGTGATCCCCTTTGTTTTATATGATGAAGAAACACCGATTACAGTAGCGAATTTTGTGAAATTAGTGAAGGAAGGTTATTACAATGGAAAAACGTTCCATCGTGTAATTCCTCATTTTGTATCACAAGGAGGATGTCCTAATGGGAATGGAACAGGGGATTTAGGATATACCATTCCATGTGAAACACAAAAGAACGTTCATAAACATGTTGCAGGAGCTTTATCTATGGCACATCGTGGAAAAGATACAGGTTGCTGTCAGTTTTTTATCGTGCATGAACCACAGCCTCATTTAGATGGTGTACATACTGTTTTTGGTATGGTTGTCGATAATATGGGTGCTGTTCGCAATATGCAAAATGGTGATGTTATGGAATCTATTGTTATTGATGAGGAATAAGCATGAGTGATTTTAGAAAATTAGGTGTTCCTTTTCTTGTTATTTTTTTAAGTGCTTTAATTACAAAACTAATTTCTATTTATTTAGTTGGTACTATTTCTGATACATTATATAAGATTGTTGTTGTCATTGCTTTATGTACGTTTGGTGCTACATTAAATGTGTCTTTTAGAAAGAGAAGCAAAAGTGTATGGAAAAAGGTAGTGGCGGTACTAATTATTATTTTCTTATTATTTATGCAACTTAATTTATTTACGTTTACAAAAGTGGCAGAAGTGTTCGCTTTCTTTGGCATTAGTTCTTTTTATATTAATATGCTATATATTTTTTGTGGCTATATGTTGGTAGATTAAGATGTTTCGTTATACATTACGTTGCCCTCATTGCAAGAAGCCTATTGATTTGCAGGCTTATCGTTTAAAAACGAAAATTACTTGTCCACATTGTCAGACGCATTATTTGTTAATTAAGCATATTGTAATGCGTATATTGGAAGTATTCTTATTGTTTATTGTGGCTGGTTCTATTCTTTCTTTTATGCCTAATAATAATGTTATTATCTTTTTATGTTTCGTATTTGTTTTCTATGTTGGTAATATCTTCTTTGATTTATTGATGTTGAAGATTGTGAAATGGCGAGGATACTATACATTAGTGGAAAGAACAATGCCTTTAGACAAACAAAAAAACGAATAGAAAAAGAGTGCTAGGGAAGCACTCTTTTTCATGTTTTATAAGAAGATAGAAATGTATGAAATATAATAGGGGTTATATTCATACGGCAAGGTATTATTTCCTTGCATGATTAGTATAGTAAATTACAACCAAATAATTATATTTTAACAGTGTGAAAATATGTGATAAGTTAAAAAGTGCAAATTATGCACTTTTTAACTTAAGTATAGGGGATAGAATAAAGTGCGATTCATTTATAAGATAAGGGGCTTATAAATGACGCAGGGCTTGATTGCCCAAATTCATACTAACAAAATAAAGCGATAAAAAATGTCGAAAGATGAAAGAAATAAAAAGTTTTTATAAAGTTTGCTTTATGATAGACTCTTGTGTTACAATCAACCCATTGCGTTATAAACAATAGAAATGAGGTACTATGCGTACATTTAATGAGTTATTAGAAGATAAAAGATTAGTAAAGGCAGTCGAAGCGATGGGGTATGAAACACCTACGCCTATTCAAGAAAAGGCGATTCCTTTAGTAAAAAAAGGAAAAGATATGATTGCTAAATCAAATACAGGAACAGGTAAAACGGCAGCGTTTGGATTACCATTATTAGAAAAGATTGCATCTTGTGAATACAAACAAGCGATTGTTATTTGCCCAACGAGAGAATTAGCACTGCAGGCACATGATGAGTTAAGCAAGTTTAGTAAATATATCAATGAAATGAATATTGTCAGTGTATATGGTGGTGCACCAATTGATCGTCAGATAAGAAGTTTGAAAAAAGGCTGGCAGATTGTGGTAGGAACACCAGGAAGAATCTTAGATCATATGAAACGTAAGACGATTCGTTTACATACTTGTGATTGTGTGGTCTTAGATGAAGCAGATGAAATGCTGAATATGGGTTTTAGAGATGATATTGAAGCCATCTTAGAGAAGATGAAAGAAGTACATCAAACGATTTTGTTTAGTGCAACGATGCCCAAAGAAATTCGCGAAATTGCAGATCGTTATTTAAAAGATAAAGTGGAAATTGAAGTAAAAAGTAAACAAAAAACGGTGGATAAGATTAAACAATACTATTATGATGTTAGACGTGATGAGAAAACAGAGGCTGTTAAAAAGATGCTAACATATTATGAAAGTGATCTTTCGATTATTTTTTGTAATACTAAAGCAAAGGTTGATGAACTTGTTGAGGAATTGAATCGTATCAATGTAAGGGCAGTGGCTTTGCATGGTGATATTAAACAAGAAAAGCGTACGAAAATTATGAATGCTTTTAAAAAAGCAAACAAAGCAGTATTGGTTGCAAGTGATGTAGCAGCTAGAGGTATTGATGTTAATAATATTGATTTAGTTATTAATTATGATTTACCACAGGACAATGAAATTTATGTGCATCGTATAGGTCGAACAGGACGTGCTGGAAAAGAAGGACAGGCAGTTACATTAATTCAAAATGGCCGCCAGTTTAAACAGTTGAAAGGGATTATGAAGTATACGAAAGCAGAAATTGAAAAAAGAGAAATTCCTTCTGATCAAGAAATGCTATCGCAAAAACGTAATGCTTTTAAAGAAGAGATCAAACAACAAGCACAATCTGGTTTATATCAGGAAAATTTACAATTGGCAAATGAGTTAATTCGTGATGGATTAAGTGCAGAAGAAATTATTAGTGCTTTAGTAGGAATGGCATTTGGAACGAATATTCCAAGTGATCCTAATAAGAAAGTACATCGTAAATTAAAAGATGCTGTTGAATTGAAGTTTTCATTAGGAAAAGCTAAAAATGTAACAAGTCATGATATTGAAAAAGCCATCTTAGGAAATTGTCATGTAAATGAAAAAGAAATTGGTAAGATTGATGTTAGAAGACAATATAGTATTGTGATGGTAAATAAACGTAGTGCAGATAAAGTGGTAGAATATATGCATCGTTCTAAAATCAATAATAAGCGTTGTGAAGTATACTATTATAAGAAAGATAAAGACAATACAAAAGCAATGAAAAGCTAAGAGGGGAAACTCTCTTTCTTTGTTTTGCATGAGTTTGTATAAAAGTTGAGGAAAATGAAAAAAACATTAAAAAAAGACTTGCATATGAGATTGATATTTGTTATTATAATAAAGCGCTGAAATGGTGCCTAACTATTGCGCCCATAGCTCAACTGGATAGAGCGTCTGACTACGGATCAGAAGGTTGTGGATTCGATTTCTGCTGGGCGCGCCATTTATTTTGTTTATCGGGAAGTAGCACAGCTTGGTAGTGCACCTGGTTTGGGACCAGGGGGTCGCAGGTTCGAATCCTGTCTTCCCGACCATTAAAATTGGCTGGGTAGCTTAGTTGGCTAGAGCATCCGGTTCATACCCGGAAGGCCGTGAGTTCGAGTCTCACTCCAGCCACCAATTTTATCGGATGGATTAATGTTGGACCCTTAGCTCAGTTGGTTAGAGCATCCGGCTCATAACCGGTGGGTCGTAGGTTCGAGTCCTACAGGGTCCACCAATTCTAAAATTACTATTGGAGGAATACCCAAGTGGTTGAAGGGTCCGGTCTTGAAAACCGGTAGGTCGGGAAACTGGCGCCTGGGTTCGAATCCCAGTTCCTCCGCCATTAAAAATTTATACCAGAAAAGTAGTATTCACTCATCGCGGGATAGAGCAGTCTGGTAGCTCGTCGGGCTCATAACCCGGAGGTCGTAGGTTCAAATCCTGCTCCCGCAACCAAGTGGTTCTGTAGCTCAGTCGGTAGAGCAAAGGACTGAAAATCCTTGTGTCGCTGGTTCGATTCCGGCCAGGACCACCATTTAAAAAGGAAAGCCTTTTAACAAAGGCTTTTTTTATGTTTATAAGTAGTAGTGGCATACAAATGGCATACTTTTTATAAAGTATTTAGAAAATCCATTACTTCTTTATGGGAAGATTTAAATAAATGTGCAATTGTTTTTAATATCGTTTCTATTGTATCTTTAATTCTACTAGCGATTGCAGGCAATAGCATATTACTATGAATTAACAATGAAACATGTGAATGTCGTAGATCGTGTACTCTAATGTGTTTAACATCTGCTATTTTTTATATTTTTCTTTTTCTCTTCCAAGAACATTAAAAGCCAATGGGACACTATTACCAAATACATACCATTCTTTTGTGTACCCATCATATTTCTCATGCTGCTTATTATATTGTTTTTTAAAACAAAAAAGTCTATTTATGCAACATGAGTGAAGTATAAGCAATCTAACAATCGTTTAAAAGGTTTAATTTTTAATTTAAAGGTATAATAAAGTAAAGATATAGTAATGCTATGAGTGTTATATGTAATACTTCTAGTTTGTTTTATAAGGGAATATGAATCTTTATAATAGTCATATAAGAAGTATGATAGGTAATACAAACAGGAGGCATTCGATGAATCAAATAAAATTAGGAAAACAAATCCGCAAATATCGCTTATTGAAGAAGATGACACAGTATGAATTATCTATTGCTATTGATGTTTCTCGTAATTTTATCAGTGATTTGGAAAGAGGCGTAAAAGGTTGTAGTTTAGAACGTTTGATTCAAATTGCCAATGTACTTGAAGTTTCTATGGACAGCTTATTACAAGGAGATTTAACAAATCGTGAAGATGCGACGAAGTTAGAAATTTGTCAGGATATTATGAAATTAGATGATTCTAATGTTGCTTTATTGCAAAATATTATTGAAAACATAGCAAGTGGAAAGGCGAATAAAGAGTAAAATAAATCAACAATACCCTATAAGAGCGATGTGAAAACATCTTACTCTTATAGGGTTTTATGCATATCATTCAGTGTGTTAATTGCAATTTGACATGGTAGGTTTCAAAGAAGAAATGCATTTGGATAAAGTATGCCAGTATTTGTGGTCCTTTCATTAACTGTCCATACCAAGGGACATCAATCGTATCAAGGTGATCAATTAGATGATTGACTTTATTTATATCAAGTATTTGTGCTAAAAGACAATCACTTTTTAATATTTTACGAATTTGTGTAATGAGCATTTCTGTGTATAAAGGGTGAAAGGTTTTTGGGTAGGGACTTTTTTTACGATTGATAATTTCATCAGGAAGTTCATCACGAAAAGCTTCGCGTAAAATGCCTTTTTCTCGACCATTTAATGATTTATATCGCCATGGCATATTGTAAGCATATTCGCAAAGGCGATAATCAAGGAAAGGAACACGCACCTCTAATGAATGATACATACTCATACGATCCTTGCGATCTAATAGTGTTTGTAAGAACCAACGCATATTTAAATAGAACATTTCTCGCATTCTTCGCTCTTTTGCATCATCTTCTTCTAAATAATCCACATCGCTAATGCTTTGATAATAGGCTTTTTTTATATATTGTTCGCCATCTTTTATCAATCCATCTTTTAAACAAGACACTCTTATATCATAACTGTGCGACCAAGGAAATTCATCTTGCCATAAAATGTCATCGTTGTAGTACCAAGGATAACCTCCTAATATTTCATCTGCTCCTTCTCCACTTAAGGCAACACTTTTTGCTTTTTTAATTTCTTCACAAAATAACAAAAGGGAAGAATCAATTTCAGCCATACCTGGTAAATCTCTTGCGATGGTCGCCTCTTTTAAGGCACTGACAATTTCTTTTTGTGTCAATAGGACATTGGTATGATTAGAGTGGATATGATTGACCATTATATCAATAAAATCAGCATCACGATTTGGTTGAAAGATACTTTTTGTAAAGTATTTTTCGTTTTCTTCATATTCAATGGAAAAGGTTTGTAAATCAGGGTAGCGTTGTGCAGCGATCTTAGAGATAATGCTAGAGTCTAATCCACCTGATAAAAAGGTACAGATACCAACATCACTATCTAATTGATCGTTGATGCATGCACTGACTAATTGCTTTAGATGTGCTTGTGTTTGTGATCGGTTTTCCTTGTGTTTTTTGGCTTTTAGTTGCCAATAGGTATGCACCTGAAAGCCTTCTTTATCATAGATTGCATATTCTCCTTGTTTTAGCTCTTTGATATCACGAATGGGTGTTTTTCCTGCACTGCGAGCTGGACCTAGTAAAAAGAGTTCTTTTAATCCATCGTCATCGACAATCGCATCAACAAGAGGGTGGACTAGTAATGTTTTAATTTGTGAGGCAAATAAAAAATGTTCTTGATTAAGATAGTAAAAGAAAGGTTTTACACCAAGACGATCTCTTGCCATAAAGAGTTGTTGTTTATTTGTATCCCATATCGCAAACGCAAAAATACCGTTCAATATATCTAAACAACGTTCCCCATAGGCAACATATGCTTTCAATACTACTTCTGTATCGCAATTGCCATCAAAGCGATACCCTTTTTCTATTAAATCTTCTCTTATTTGTTTTGTGTTGTATATTTCCCCGTTATAACAAATGGTATAGTGTTGATAATGCATTGGTTGTTTCCCATTGGCAGGATCCATAATGCTTAACCTTGCATGTAATAAGTTGACATGCTCTTCTGTATAAATGCCTTGTTGGTTGGGGCCTCTTCTTTTAAGGGTTTCTAACATCTGCTTTTGTACGTTGTTTTCTTTTGCAATATCCTTTTGATAAGTAATCCATCCAGCGATTCCACACATAAATTTCCTCCTATATCACTCTATGCGTTTGCCTATTTTATGTGCAAAAATTATAGGTTATTATTTTCTTTAATATTTGAAAAGGGTATAATAAGTAAGAAAGTGAAAAGGTGAAGGAATGAAAATATTTGCAAGTGATTATGATGGGACGATAAAAATAGATGGTGAGGTTTCAAACCGTAATTTGCAAGCCTTACAAATGTGGAAAGAGAAAGGAAATCAATTTGGTATTATTACAGGAAGAAGTAGTGAATCCATTATGCAGGAGATTGAAAAGTATGGGTACAAGATTGCTTTTCTAGTTTGTAATAATGGTGGGGTTATTTATGATGGTAATTTGCATTTATTGAAAACATATGCGATTGATTATACAAAGGCATTAGACATCATTGAGGATATTCGTACAATGGATTGTAATTCTTTTGTGTTGAACAATGGTTTTCATCGGGCAAAGGAAGTTGTAAATAGTGCTTATGAAGATTATAAATATGGTATGTATAGCTCAGAATATACAGTAGAAAAAATTATTGCGGAAAAGAAGATATGCCAGATTGTCATTTCGTTAAATGATAACGAAGAAGGAAAGCGTTTAGCTGCCATTCTTAATGAAAAATACAAAGGTTATATCGAAGCATATCCTAATGTAAATTGCATTGATATAGTTCCTCATGGTATTTCTAAGGCGACAGGGCTGGATTTTGTGGCTTCATATTTTGGCTATGCTTATGAAGATATTTATACGATGGGTGATGCCTATAATGATTTAGCGATGCTAAAAAAATATCAAGGAGCGACTTTATCACATACCTTTGAAGATGTCAAAGCAGAGGTAAATGTGATTGTTGATGATGTGGCACAATATTTATATGCTTTAGAAAAGTGAGGTTTCCTAAAATTCATTTAGGATTTATGGTATAATGTTTACGCTAGGTAATGTGGAAGGAGTGTTACTTATGTTCAATAGCACGACATGGAGTGGATTATGGAACTTAGCTTCTATGATGATCGACATTGGTATTGTGGCAGTCGTCATATATTATTGTCTTAAAATCGTTAAAAATAATTCAAGAACGATTCAAATATTTAAAGGAATACTATTTATTATTATTGCCAATGGATTAGCACAATTGTTAAATCTATCGACGGTAGAATGGTTTACTAATCAGTGTTTAACATGGGGGTTTTTAGCCATGATTATTATCTTTCAACCAGAGATTAGAAATCTGTTGGAAAAGATGGGGAAAACAATGGTGTTTTCTCGTATTACAACATTAACGGTCAACGAACGTGAACGTTTAGTCAATGAACTTGTAAAAACAAGTGTACAGCTTTCTAAAACAAAAACAGGAGCTATTATTTCTATTGAACAAGCACAGTCCTTAAGTGATTATATTAAAACAGGGACAGCGATGAATTCTGTTGTATCAAGTGAACTGTTGTGTTCGATTTTTCAATATGGAACACCTTTACATGATGGGGCAGTCATTATTCAAGGAGATAAGATTGCATGTGCAAGTGCGTATTTTCCACCAACGACAAGAGAATTCCCATCAAGCTATGGGGCTCGTCATCGTGCGGCAGTTGGTATTTCAGAGATTAGCGATTGTGTAACCATTGTTGTATCAGAGGAAACAGGGGATATTTCGATTGCTCGTGAAGGTAGTCTAATTCGTATGAATGAAAAGGAATTGCGAGAATATTTATTGATGAGTCTATGTCAGACAAATGCGGAAGTGAAAAAGGAAGAAGTGGAAAGTGTTACTGATGTAGAGAAAATTGATGAAGAAACGAGTTTAAAAGATTTACGCACGAAAAATGATGAAAATAAATTAAAAATTTCGTTTATGTCTAAGAATAAAAAGCATAAACGTTATGCAAAGAAAAAAGTGAATCAAGTAGAACATGAGGAAATAAAGACGCAACAAAAAAGACAAGCAAAAAGTGCAATGAAAGAAGAAGAACATGTTCATGATGATAAAATTGAAGCACAGCAAATTGTTGTAGGGCAAATAAAAACAACAAATAAAGATGAGGAAGGGAGTGATTCCTAATGCCAAAAAGACGTAATCGACAACCGTTGAATGCGGAAAAGAAATTAGAGCTTGCACAAACGATTGCAAAGAAATCACAGTCCTTTAAGAAAACGTATGCTAGTGTTGAAAACACCTTTGTAAAAGCATTCCGTTCCTTTTCTACATGGGTTGATTTTGTGTTGTTTAATCAGCGTTTTGCTAAATTAGTTGCAGTGTGTTTGGCTTTGATTTTATACTTAGTTATCAATGGTCCTGATAAAGGAAATTCTATTTTTGTATCAAGTGTAAAGCAAGTAGTTACCTTAGAAAATGTGAAAGTAACAACCAATATTAGTAGTAGTGTTTATGAAGTAACAGGATTACCTGAAAGTGTGAGTGTGGACGTTATTGGTGATACAAGCGATGTGCAGTTTGCCTCTCAGCAGAAAGATTCTTATCAGGTCATTGCCGATTTAGAGGTGTTTGGAGAAGGAACGCATGAGGTAACATTAGAACCTGTAAACTTCTCTGATAAAGTGGAAGTAAAAATTCAACCTAACACAGCATTAGTAACGATTAAAAAGAAAATATCTCGTTCTTTCAGTATTGGATATGATTATATTAATACAAATAAGTTAGATAAGATTTATTCGTTAGAGGAACCTGAGTTTTCACAAAATGAAGTTATTGTAAAAGCGAGTGAAGAAACACTTACAAAAATTTCTTATGTAAAAGCATTGATTAATGTGAATGGTGTGAAAGCTGATTTTGAACAAGACGCTAAATTAGTTGCTTATGATCAAGAGGGTACACCAGTGAGTGTTGATATTTTACCAGAGAGTGTAACGGCTAAGGTTAAGGTAACTACACCGCATAAGGAAGTACCAATTGAAATTATTCCAGAGGGCAAGATGAAAGATGGTTTAGCGATTGAATCTTATACATTGGATCATTCTTCGATTACCATTTATGCACCACAAGATGTCTTAGATACGATTGATCAGGTAAGTATTAGTATTCCAGTTACAAGAATTAGCAAGGATACGAAAGTAACGATGCCAATTATGTTGCCAGTAGGAGTATCAAAAGGAAATATTACAAAGGTTAGTGTCAACTTGAAGGTTGGGGAAGAAACTTCTACTACCATTGATAATGTACCAATTATCTATAAACATTTAGATAATAATTTAAAATTTAAATTAGCCGATGATACAGCTGCGACTACAAGTGTGGTAGTGAAAGGGGCAAAGAGTGTTTTAGAGTCGATTAATGCGGACAATATTAGTGTTGTCTTGGATTTAGAAGGCTATAATAAAGCGATGAGTAATGAGGAAGTTACATTAAGTGTCAGTGGTAAAAATAAATTGGCAAGCTACTCATTAAAAAATAATACGATTAGAATTACATTGGAGGAGAAATAAGAATGGGAAAGTATTTTGGAACAGATGGAGCTAGAGGAAAGGCAAACGTTAATTTAACATTAGCGATGGCTGTTAAAATTGGTCAATATATTGGTCATTATTACAGCAAGGATCGTCATGCGAGAATTGTGGTTGGGAAAGATACACGTTTATCTAGCGATATGTTTGAAGCAGCGATTGTTGCAGGGGCAACAAGTACAGGAGCAAATGTTTATGTAGTAGGAACTTGTCCTACTCCTTGTGTTTCGTATTTGATTCGCAAAGATCGTTTTGATTGTGGAGTGATGATTTCAGCATCACATAATCCATTCTACGATAATGGAATTAAACTATTTAATGGTGAAGGTAAGAAAATGGATCCAGAAGTAGAAATGATGATTGAAAAATACATTGATGATGAAATTAGTGTAGAAGTGGCAATTGATGAAAAGATTGGACAGAAGATTGATTATAGTGAAAGTTTATCATTGTATGAATCTTGGTTAAAAAATATTGTAAACTGTGATTTAACAGGAATGAATATTGCGTTAGATTTAGCAAATGGTAGTGCTACTTCATGTGCATTAGATACATTAAGAGATTTAGGGGCAAAATGTAAGGTTATTCATACAACACCTGATGGAATTAATATTAATACACATTGTGGTTCTACGCATCCAGAAGATTTACAAAAACTGATGAAAACAGGGAAATACGATGTTGGGTTTGCTTTTGATGGAGATGCGGATCGTTTGATTGCTGTTGATGAAGAAGGAAATTTATTTGATGGGGATCATACTTTATATGTTTGTGGAAAATACTTCACAAAGCATGGGAAGTTAAATAAAAACACGATTGTTACAACCGTAATGGCTAACTTAGGTTTTTATAAAGCGATGGAAGCACATGCAATTAACACAGAACAAACAGCCGTTGGTGATAAATATGTGTTTGAATGTATGGAAAACAATGATTATTCTATTGGTGGAGAACAATCAGGACATATCATCTTTAAAGAACATGCAAATACAGGAGATGGTTTATTAACCGCTTTAAAACTATTGGAAGTTATGACACATGAAAAGAAGAGCTTAAAACAACTAAGTGAAGGCTTAACGATTTACCCTCAGTTGTTAGTTAATATTCGTGTGAAGGATAAAAATGAGGCAATGGCTGATGAGGCAGTGCTTGCAGAAGTAGAAAAAGTAAAAGCATGCTTAGGGGAAGATGGACGTATCTTAGTTAGAACAAGTGGTACAGAGCCATTAGTTCGTGTTATGGTTGAAGCAACTAGTGATGAGCTTTGCAAGCGTTATGTATACCAAGTCATTGATGTGATTAAAGCAAGAGGCTTAGAAGAATAAGCAATAAAAGAGAAATTCTCTAATATCATCAAGTTAAGAAACAATACATAGGAGGAATCAATCAAGGTTCCTCTTTTTGTTTAGAAATGGAAATATAGGACACTTCCATCAAATCACACAAGAATGAAAGAGGTAAATAACAAAAAGAAAGCAAAAGGAAAGAGGTTAATGCTTATAAAGATGTAAAAGGAAAAGCAATTTTGCAAATGCTTGATATTAAAACTATTTCATAGAACAACAATTTATTGGTGTGATTGATGCCATTAGTAATACTGGAATAAAATTATTTATTAACCACACTTCAAAAATGAAACCATCTGCCAGCAAGAAAGTATTAAGCTGTGTATTTAGTGTAATTTATGAGGTTTTACTGTATAATATTTAATAAAGATACGAGGAGTGATAACAATGGAATATACTTTATTAAACAAAAATATACCAGTTTTGCACAGGATCTGATTCGTCCGTCCGATATCATGATCAGCCGCGCCGATCCATCCAAAGCCAGACGCGAACTCAATTGGGAAGCCCGATATCACATGAAAGATGTGGTAAAAATGCTGATCAACCACGAAATGAATCGTTGCGGCGACAAGTAAAAAGCAACCTCGTTTCCTCAATGACTAGGCCAATGCCAACGGATAGGAGGCAATAAAAGTGGTACCATCGTCCGGAGTCGATGCAAACGACACGTGACCATGAAGGAACTTTTCGCTAAGCAGCCTCATACTGTAAGTCCCTATACCACGTCCCTCACCTTTCGTCGAAAAGGAACGATTGAACAATTGCATTTTGACATCGTCCCGTATAACCCCGGGATTATTAACCCGGAACTCAACCAGTTCACCATTCTGACGGGCCCAAATCGTTACCGTCTCCCCATGCTGAGAAGCCTCCATGGCGTTTTTGACCATAT
>SAAR01000025.1 GCA_009916335.1 Erysipelotrichia bacterium
CTCATAAGATACTTTTCCTTTTCTACTCATAATAAAATCCCACCTCCATAGGATACACGTTTATATATTTCGTGTGTCTACTTTAGTGGGATCATATCAATGTGAGTATCTGTTTTTTGTTTATTTTGTGTGTAGATGGGTTGGCTAAGGGATTGTTTAGGCAATCATTTTTCTTAATAAGTCTTAAGTTAATAGCAATTCACACTCACTTGTGCTATTTTAATTGTATTGAGGTGGTAAGATGTTCAATCATTTTTTTACATTTTATAAAGACATTAAACATATGCAAGTACCGTTGATTAGCTTTGGCATTGCCCATCTTCTTTTGCTTATTTTTGTTGGTAGTGTCGCTTACTTATTATTTCAAAGGTATAAACAAGGTGATGCACAAACAAGGCAGCGTTATCAAATCTATTTCGCTCGTTATTTTTTATGGGAAGAAGTCATTTATACATGCTGGTTATTGCTTGTATGCAAAAAGCATGTATTTTTAGAAATTGTTCCTTTAGAATTATGCTCACTATGTTGCTACATGAATATTGCTAGTGTGTATTTAAAAAAGGACTACTTGCGTTTTTTTAGTGGGTTAGTGGGGATTATGGCTGGAAGTATTGCTTTGCTTTATCCTGCCAATATCGCATCATTATATCCAGCACTTTCTTATCGTAGTATTAATTTCTTTCTTTTGCATATGATGTTTATTTTATTTGGTGTGATTCAATTTTATGAATATAAACTTTATGATCGTTGTTATTTAAAAAAGAACTTGCTTATTGTTGCAGGAATGTTTGTTATGGCATTTTGTTTTAATCTTATCTTTCATACACAATATATGTTTGTTGGTATTCCACCAAAAATTAAAATTATCACTTCTATTTATGAAATGAGTGGTTTTTTCTTTTTACCAGTTGCTATTCTCATTGTTTCTTTTTTTCAACTACTCTTTTTCTATCTCATTAAATCGGTTCATAAAATGGTGGTAACTGAATGATGTTTATACATTTATCTATCAATATAGTGATGGAAAGCAAATGATGAAGAGAATCATTCATGATGCTCGCTTGCTGGATCTACTTTTAAAAGTGAAAAAATTAATTTGTTGTGGCATAAAATAATAGTGGCAATCACTAATTAATAAGGGTATAATATTAATATAAGTGTAAGCGATTACAAAAATAAGGAGGTATCACTATGGGTGAGAAATTTGTTTACAATTTCCATGAAGGAAATGGCAACATGCGTGAACTGTTAGGGGGTAAAGGGGCTAACCTTGCAGAGATGATGAATTTAGGTATGCCTGTACCGTTTGGCTTTAGCGTTACAACAGAAGCATGTAATCAGTATTATGAAGATAAAGAAACAATTAGTGCTAGTATCATTGATGAGATTATGGTGCATTTAAAAGATTTAGAACGTGAATCAGGGAAAACGTTTGGGGATCCACAAAATCCATTGTTAGTATCTGTTCGTTCAGGTTCAAGAGCTAGTATGCCAGGTATGATGGATACGATTTTAAATTTAGGATTAAATGATGAAGTTGTAGAAGGGTTAGCAAAATTAACGGATAATCCACGTTTTGCATATGACAGTTATCGTCGTTTTATCCAAATGTTTGCAGATGTGGTAATGGGACTTAGTAAAGCAAAATTTGAAACAGTGATTGACGATATTAAAGCAGAAAAGAAAGTGAAGCTAGATACAGAATTAGATACAGATGATTTAAGAGAAATGGTAAAACGTTTTAAGGCCTTTTATCATAATCAATTACATGAAGATTTTCCTACTAATCCAAAGGAACAGCTAATTAAAGCCGTAGAAGCTGTATTTAAATCTTGGAATAATCCAAGAGCGATTTACTATCGTAAAATCAACGATATTCCAAGTAGCTGGGGAACGGCTGTTAATGTACAGATGATGGTATTTGGAAATATGGGAGAAACGAGTGGAACAGGGGTAGCTTTTACACGCAATCCTAGTACAGGAGAAAATAAGTTATATGGTGAATTTTTGATGAATGCACAAGGGGAAGATGTTGTTGCAGGAATTAGAACACCACAAACAATTGATAAATTAGCAGATATAATGCCAGAAGCATATGAACAATTTGTGGCAATTACACATAAATTAGAAGAACATTATCGTGATATGCAGGATATGGAATTTACGATTGAAAATAAGAAGTTGTTTATGTTGCAGACTCGTAATGGAAAAAGAACGGCGAATGCAGCGTTAAAGATTGCTTGCGATTTAGTCAGTGAAGGCTTACTAACAAAAGAGGAAGCTGTGTTAATGGTAAATCCTAATCAATTAGATGCTTTATTACATCCAACTTTTGATGGTGCAGCTTTAAAAGATGCCCAAGTGATTACGAAAGGTTTACCTGCATCACCAGGAGCAGCAACAGGACAGGTTGTCTTTAATGCAGAAGATGCAAAAGCTTATGAAGCAGAAGGACATCGTGTTATCTTAGTTCGTTTAGAAACATCACCTGAAGATATTGAAGGTATGGCAGCAGCCCAAGGTATTTTAACAGTGCGTGGTGGTATGACCAGTCATGCAGCTGTTGTTGCTAGAGGTATGGGAACATGTTGTGTATCTGGTTGTGGTGATATTAAGATTAATGAAGAAAATAAAACATTTACAGTGAGTGGAAGAACATTCAAAGAATATGACTATATTTCATTAGATGGTAGTACAGGAAATGTATATGGTGAAGAAATTAGAACCGTTCCTGCACAAATTGCAGGGGACTTTGAAACATTTATGAATTGGGCTGATGAATTTAGAACATTAAAGGTAAGAACGAATGCAGATACACCAAAAGATGCGAAACAAGCAGTCTTGTTTGGGGCTGAAGGAATTGGTCTTGTGCGTACAGAGCATATGTTCTTTGATGGAGAAAGAATTAAAGCCATTCGTGAAATGATTGTTTCTAAAACAGTGGAACAAAGAGAGCGTGCATTAGAAAAATTATTACCGATGCAACGTGATGATTTTGAAGGTATTTATGAAGCAATGCAAGGTAGAGCAGTAACAATTCGTTACTTAGATCCACCTTTACATGAATTCTTGCCAACCTCTTCTTATGATATTACAACATTGGCAAATGATATGAATATGGATTTAGGAGAGCTAAAAAATGTCATTCAAGGACTACATGAATTTAACCCAATGATGGGACATCGTGGTTGTCGTTTAGCTGTTTCTTATCCAGAAATTGCTAAAATGCAAACTCGTGCAGTGATTGAAGCGGCAATCAATGTGAATGAGAAACATCCAGAGTATCATATTGTGCCTGAAATTATGATTCCATTAGTAGGGGACAAGAGTGAGCTTAAATATGTTAAAAACATTGTCTGTGAAGTAGCTGATCAAATTATTGCAGATCGTAATGTAAAACTTGATTACATGGTAGGAACGATGATTGAAATTCCTAGAGCTGCTTTATTGGCTGATGAAATCGCAGAAGAAGCACAATTCTTCTCTTTTGGAACAAATGATTTAACACAGATGACATTTGGTTTCTCAAGAGATGATGCAGGTAGTTTCTTAAATGATTACTATGATAAGAAAATTTATGAACAAGACCCATTTGCTCGTTTAGACCAAAAAGGTGTTGGTAAATTAGTAGCGATGGCTGCTAAGCTTGGAAAACAAACAAGACCTGACATTAAATTAGGAATTTGTGGTGAACATGGAGGGGATCCAGCATCTATTGAATTCTGTCATAAAGTAGGACTTAACTATGTGTCTTGTTCTCCATATCGTGTTCCAATTGCACGTTTAGCGGCAGCACAGGCAGCGTTAAAAAACAAATAGCTATATCTTTGATGTACACAAACACCCAATGATAGAAATGTGATTGGGTGTTTTTATGTAGGGAAACAATGCTTAAATAAAGTAAGCTCTAGTTGTTGCTAGAGCTTACTTCATTAAAGCGGCTGATCTTCCTCTAATTCAACGAATGCACTACTTGTAGAGGCACCTAAGCATTCTACGAAAGTATCACCAATTTCAACTCTTGCACCAAAGCTTACAGGAACTTCTACACAAAATGTTTGTGATAAGCTAAAACAGCATTTCCCATCTTTTTTTCCATTGCAAAGTGTTTCCCCTTGTACGACATTGTTTCCTCCACCACAGTGAATTTTAATTCGTTCTGCTTTGGCAAAAGGAACAACGCACACAGGAACACTTACTGCAACATGTTGATAGGCAACTGCTGGACAACCTCGTTCATGAAATTGTCGCTCCTTTTCCTCTACACTATGTTTCATATATTCCGCCATTTTTACTTTCCTCCTATCCTTTACTCTATACTATGAGCAAATCCTATTTATGTGTGGTGATAAAAAGGTGTTTGCATTGTTTTATCGCTTAGAGAATAGATAAAAGAGGTATAAAAGAATTGTTTTCTTGGTTTGAATTAAACAAAAAAAAGGAACGTTTATTCGTTCCTTTACGCTTTTTTACTAGCTCTGCGTTTTTGCATTTCTTCAATTGCTTCCTTAGAGTTTAAAATCACAGGAATGACAATTGGATTACGATGTGTTTTATTATACAAGAATGGTTCTAATGAGCCACGAATTGTATTTTTAATTTCACCAAAGGTTGTTTTTCCTTTCATCTTTTCTTTTAATGCTGTAAAGACAACTTGTTCTGCTTCTTTTAATAAGGATTGTGAATCTTTAATAAAGACAAAACCACGAGATACAATGACAGGTTTACATAGGATCTTGTTTTCTCTTGAATCAATGGAAACAATGACAGAAACTAATCCATTATCACCTAAAATCTGGCGATCTTTTAATACAGCAGTGGAAATACCTGAGATGTCATTACCATCGACAAAGATAGCATCTGCTTGTATACGCTCAGATGCACGAAATACTTTTTCATCTCGTAAAATTAAAGCATCACCGTTTGCTAAAGTAAAAATATTTTCTTTAGGGATCCCTGTTTCCACACCATAACTTCCATGTTGCTTCAACATTTTAAATTCCCCATGAATCGGCATGAAGTATTTTGGTTTCATTAACTGCAACATCAGTTTTTGTTCTTCTTGGGAAGCATGTCCTGTTGTATGCAGATTGTTTAAAATAGAATTGGTTAACACATTTGCTCCATGACGGTATAATTTATTGATGACTTGGTTAACACTATCGTTATTTCCAGGAATTGGATTACTAGAAAAGACAATCGTATCATTTGGCATCAGTTTAATAAAACGGTGTGTCCCAGCGGCAATTCTTGATAAGGCTGCCAAAGGTTCTCCTTGTGAACCAGTACATACGATACAAGTTTTTTCTGCAGGATAGCGATTTAATTCTTCTGGGCGAAGAATGCTGTTTTCGCTAATCTTAATTTTTCCTTGTTTACGGCCTACCTCAACAACGTTTTCCATACTACGACCAAAGATGGCTACTTTACGCCCACAAGCGATAGCAGCCTCTAAAATCTGTGCTACACGGTATACATTAGAGGCGAAGGTTGCGACAATTAAACGTCCTTCGGTTTTATTAAAAACATCATAAATGGCATTTGCGACCTTCTTTTCGGAAATAGAGAAACCCTCTACTGCAGAATTGGTAGAATCACTTAACAATAAAGTTACCCCAATCTGTCCAATATAAGCCATTTTCTGATATTCAGAGTTGGTACCAACAGGGGTTAAATCAAATTTAAAATCGCCTGTATGAACAATCCTTCCATTTTCCGTATTAATAATAATTCCTAATGAATCAGGAATGGAGTGTGTGGTATCAAAGAATCCACAAGAGAAGTGTTTCATCTCAATGCGTGAATCACAGTTGATTTGTGTCATTTTTACACCCTTTAACATTTTTCTTTCTTCTAATTTCTTTGAGATTAAAGAGAGGGCAAATTCAGGGGCATAAATATGATCAATTTTCACACTTTTTAATAGGAAAGGAATTCCTCCAATATGATCTTCATGACCATGGGTAATGACTAAAATCTTTTTCTTGTGGTCATTTTTTACTAAATGTGTATAGTCAGGGATGACATAATCAACCCCCAATAAATGTTCGTCCGGAAAACGCACTCCAGAATCGACAATAAGAATTTCATTTTCCTGTTCAATACAGTACATGTTTTTACCAACTTCACCTAGTCCTCCTAAAGCATAGACTAGCGTATCCGTTTTTTTAATATTGATTTTATTATGATTTACTCTTTTATTGTTTTCTTTCGTTGTCGTTTTCGGTGTTCTTGTTTTTTTATTATTATCCTTTGTATTCATTCTTTTCTCCTTTCAAACACCAACTTTAACTTATTATAGCATAAATTTTATGATTTACGCATAACTTTTATGCTTTGCAGACAAAAAATAATCACAATGCGTGATTATTCAATGACGATAGCATCAGGAATTTCATAAAATGGGTTTTCTTTATTAATGTGATCATAATAAAGAATGCCACTAAAATGATCGATTTCATGTTGGATAACAATGGCTTCATATCCTCTTGCACGAATACGCACATGTTCATCTCTTAGCATGTCATAGCCTTCTACTGTAATACGAGCAGCTCTTGGTACATATCCTTCATGGAATGTTTCCACTGATAAACAGCCTTCACCACTTTTTAAATAGGCATATTGCTTAGAGTGAGAGATGATTTTAGGATTGACTAAAGCATATTCAATCGTTTCCTTTTCACCATGAAGAACAATCGCCAACATTTTTTTTAAGACACCACATTGTACAGCCGCAATACCAACGGCAGCTTTTAAATCATATTTTTCTGCTTTTTCTTCATCTGTGGAATCACGCACATACGTCAACATTTCTTCTAACAAGGCTTTATCTTCACTATTTAAAGGTAAAGCAACCTCTTCACTTTTTTTACGAATTAAAGAATCAGTATCCTTAATTATACTATTTATTGTTATTCTCATATCTTATCACCAAAATCTTTCTAGTATATTTTATATAAAATATTCGCAGAATGGAAGTAATTCACTCAATTTTTGTTTTAAAAGAAGTAAAAATAAGGTAAAATATAATGCAGGAGTGATGTATTTGCGTAAATTAAAAGGTTTGAGTTTAAGAATGCCAAGAAATTATGATAAGATAATGCATTTATGTATTCTTATCCTTTTAGTATTTGGAACCATTATGATTGCTTCAACAAGTGTAGGAGAAACGAGTGCCACTGAAAGTAATATTGTTACAAAAACAATTATTAAACAATGTATCTTTTTAGTTGTCACTTATATTGCGATGACTTTCATCGCCCGTAACTTTGTAAAACTGTTATCAAGAGAAGTAAAACTTCGTGATAATACAAATGAAAACCGTAAGGCAAAAAACTTTTATCGTGGTTTATTTCGTATCTTAGGGTTTGTGATTATTGGTATGTTGCTTTATACCGTTTTATTTGGGGATACGATTAATGGTAGTAAAGCATGGATTAATTTAAAATTTGCTTCTTTACAACCTAGTGAATTTGCGAAAGCGTATATGATTATTTTACTTGGTTTAATCATTAATGACTATGGACAAAAAAAATTGACCTTTGCACAGCTCATGAAAGAACCGTTAATCTTTTTTGTCATGAGTGTATTATTAATCTTCTTACAAAACGATAATGGAACATTGATGGTTTTTGTTGCTATCACTACTTTTTGTTTATTGATTCCTAGTAATCCTTGTTTAAATAAACTAAAACGAATTTTGTTGTATGGGATAGGAGCAGCTGTCATTGGTTTAATTTTTTTATCGACAGATTTAGGAATGTCGATTCTTGAAAAGTTTGATTTAGGATATAAATTTCATCGTTTCACAAGTGCAGCAGATCCTTTTTCTGATTTATATAATACAGGATATAATTTAGCCTATTCATTATATGCGATTGCTAGTGGTAATTTATTTGGTTTAGGCTTAGGGGCATCTAAACAAAAATATGGTTATTTACCAGAGGCAAGCACCGATTTTATCTTTGCGGTAACCATTGAAGAAACAGGCATTATCGGTTTAATTTTGATTGTTGGTTGTTATGCACTCATTATTTATAAGTTGTTCTATTATGCAATGAAAACAAGAAGTGAAGGTTATAAGATCATTTTAATTGGAACTGCTGTTTATATGTGTGTTCACTTTATTTTAAATGTTGGTGGAATTAGTGCTTTGATTCCTTTAACAGGAGTGCCATTACTATTTATTTCTTCAGGAGGAAGTTCATTAATATCTATTATGTGTTTAATGGGCGTTTGCCAATCTATTATCGCTTTAACAAAAGGACAGATGGCAAAGCTAGAAGATAAACATGATTGATAAAGTAAAAGAATCCCAGGGGTAAGGGATTCTTTCAGAAAGGGAAGAGGAGAAACAAAGATTTACAACACATTTTTTGTGTTGCATTACTATCTTTCCCTGAACATTTACTTTTATACATAAAAAGGAGAAAAAGATGAGAATTATTGCTGGGAAACATCGTTCACGCAAACTAAAGACGTTAGATGGAATGAATACTAGACCAACACAGGATAAAATAAAAGAGGCGATTTTCTCTAGTGCAGGCACATATTTCAACGGTGGGAATATGCTTGACTTATTTGCTGGAAGTGGTAGTGTGGGCTTAGAGAGTCTTTCAAGAGGAATTGATAAAGTGTACTTGTGCGATCAAAGTAAAGAAGCAATGCAAGTGATTCAAAGCAACATTGCTTTATTAAAAGAAGAAAGTGCTTGTGAGTTATATCTAGGTAGCTATGAACAGGCATTAAAGCAGTGGCAACAATGTTCTTTTGCCTTTATCTTTATTGATCCACCTTATGCTTTAAAAGTCATTGAGCAATGTTTAATATCTATTGATGAACACAATATGTTAGATGATTATGGTTTATTAGTAGTAGAAACAAGTAAAGAAGATTGTTTTTTACAACGGTATGGAAAATTGATTAAAAAGAAAGAAAAGTGTTATGGTATCACACGCATTACCTATTTTGTAAAGGAGTTAGAAGTATGAAAATAGCAATTTATCCTGGTAGTTTTGATCCTATTACCAAAGGACATTTAGATATTATTTCAAGAGCAGCCAATCTTTTTGATGAAGTGATTGTTGTGATTATGCGTAATCATAAAAAACAGTGTTTGTTTAGTGAACAGGAACGATTAGCAATGATTAAAAATGCCTGTAAAGACATAAAAAATGTCGTTTGTGATATTGATGAAGGATTGAGTGTCAAGTATGCAAAGGCACATCATGCACAAGTGATGATTCGTGGGATTCGTGCTGTACAGGACTATGAATATGAACTACAAAATGCGAGTACCAATATGTTTTTAGATAGTTCGATTGAAACTTGCTTCTTATTAGCAAAGCCTGAATATTCCTTTTTATCTAGTAGTAGTGTAAAAGAAATTGCGTATTATCATGAAGAAGTAGGACGTTTTGTCGATGAATATGTGGCTGAAAAGTTAAAAGAGAAGTTTAAATAATCATAAAAAAACTGTATAACTTTATCACTTATGGAAAAAATAAAGTTATGGAGGTAATATATGAGAAAATTAAATATCGCATTTTTGTCTTTATTGATGATGTTGTCATTAGTTGGTTGTATGAATAATGATAAAAAAGAAACAACGAGTGATCAAAGTGAAGAAAAGAAAAAAACAGAAACGAATAAAGAAGAAGGCAGTGTGAGTGATGTCATGAACTATTTCAAGGAAAATGGTATTGTTTATGATAATGATAAAGTTCTTTCTGATTTTGATTGGGCTGCAAAGGAAGGAACCTCTTTTCAGTACAATGGAAAGTCCATTTATTTGTATCGTGTAGATGGTAGTAATGCACAGATGAATGAAGTGTTGAATAAAGTAAAATCAAGCAATGCGATTAGTGCTAATCAAAATGGAACTAACAAAGAATACAGTGCCAGAGTGAATGGAAATTATTTAATGATTTATGATCAAGAGGCAGCGATTGATGAATTAGTGAAAATATTTGATAAATATAAATATCGTGCTAAAAGTGAAACTAGTGAGCAAAGTAAAGACGCTGCTTAACAGAATATAGAACGGTCTACTTTCAAGGGAAGGTAGGCTTTTTTATCTTTCCACCATATGAAAGAAAGTAACAATTTTTATATCACATGAAAAATTAACATTATTTTAACAAAACTATTACATAAATTATATATAATGTACATGAAAATAAAATATATTAATTATATACTGGAGGTAATATGGGCATTGAGAGTATTTTAGCGTTAGTTGGGGGATTATCGCTGTTCCTTTATGGAATGAAAATGATGAGTGATGGTTTAGAAGTTGCAGCAGGAGATAAGATGCAAGCCATTTTAGAAAAGCTGACAGCAAATCGCTTTATTGGTATTTTAGTTGGGGCAGGAATTACAGCAGCGATACAAAGTTCGTCAGCAACAACGGTAATGGTAATTGGTTTTGTTAATTCAGGATTAATGAAACTTGAAAAAGCTGTTTGGGTCATTATGGGAGCAAATATTGGGACTACGATTACAGGACAATTAATCGCTCTTGATATTTCTGCAATTGCACCGATCATTGCGATTGTTGGTGTTATCCTAGTAACTTTTTTCCATAGTGAAAAATTACAGAGTTTTGGAATGATTTTTGGTGGATTAGGAATTTTATTTATCGGTATGGGTATGATGTCTGATTCAATGGCACCATTAAGAGATTCCCAAGCATTTATTTCGATTATGACAAACTTCTCAAATCCACTGTTAGGTATTTTAGCAGGAGCGATCTTTACTGCAATTATTCAAAGTTCTAGTGCATCTATCGGTATTTTGCAGGCATTAGCAGCGAGTGGTGTCATTCCTTTACAAAGTGCAGTATTTGTTTTATTTGGGCAAAACATTGGAACATGTATTACTTCATTCTTGGCATCTTTATCTGCCAATCGTAATGCAAAACGTGCGACTTTAGTACACTTGTTATTTAATAGTATTGGTACTGTTATTTTTGTCAGTGTATGTATGGTATTGCCTTTTACTGATTGGATCGCTACTTGGACACCAAACAATCCAATGGCACAATTAGCGAATATACATACGATTTTCAATGTTGTAACAACGTTGATACTACTACCATTTGGTGCAAAATTAGCACAGATGACATATGTGTTATTACCATTAAAGGATAGTGAACGTGAAGAAAGTGCTGAATTAACATTAATTGGCGATCAAACCTTTGGTTCAGGGCTAGTTGCATTAACTTCATTAAAGAGTGAAGTAGTAAAGATGTTTGTGTTAACAAAGAAATCGCTAATATTAACGTATGATGTATTTATGAGTGGTAAAAAATTAGATATTGAAAAGATTGAAAACAATGAAAAACGTATTAATCGTATCAATTATGAAATTAATCGCTTTATGGCAAATGTGGCTACTTTAGGTATGAATGAAATGGAATCAGCAAAGTGTAATATTTTATTTAAATTGTCTGTCGATATTGAACGTATTGGTGATCATGTGGAAAATTTATCAGAGTATGCACGAATGTTAAATTTAAAGGAAATCTCTTTTGCACAAACAACAAAAGCGGAATTAGATGCACTATATAAAAATATAGAGTATGTACAGGAGTTATTATTAAGAGAAAACATTTTTGAAAAAGATGAATTTTTAGCCTTCGTAGAAGAAAAAGAAGATGAAATGGATAAGAATACAGCACAGTTTAGACAAAATGAAATCAAGCGTTTGCAAAGCAGAACATCTGATGCTAATACAGGAGTTGTTTATTCAGAAATGTTAACGGATTTAGAACGTATTTCTGATTACTTATTAAATGTGGCACAAGTTTGTCATGAATATCAATTATCATTTAAAAAAGTTTTATAATCAATATAATGAAGAAAACAGTGTGTCGTAGTGCATACTGTTTTTTTGAAGTTTAATAGCCTAAAAAAGATGCCTTTAGTAGACATCTCTTTAAATACTATTTGATCATTTTTTTAATCGCATTCAATGCAACCATATCCACCGTTTTCACGTTTATAAACAACGGAGATTCCATTTGTTTCATTATCTGTATAAATAAAGAATTGATGACCAATCATTTCCATGCGCATAATGGCTTCATCTAAATCCATCACTTCTGGTACGATTGTTTTTGTTCTTACTACTTCATCATCTAAATCTTCTCCATCATCTTCAAAAGGCACAACAATGTCTTCTTCCACAAAAGCCATCGCTAATTTGTCTTTTCCTTTTCTGGATAATCTTGTTTTTTGTCGTCTAATTTGATCTTCTAATTTATCAATGACTAAATCAATTGCAGCGTATAAATCATCATGGGTAACTTCTGCTCTTAAGACAGCGACTTTCGTAGGAATTGTTACTTCAATTTTTTGTCCTCGAGGATACACTCTAACAACTACATTCGCTTGTGTGTTTTCATCAATGATGAAATATTTTTCTAGCACCTTTAATTTTGTTTCTACCTTTTCTGAAATAGCTGGTGTTACTGTAATGTTTTTTCCATAAATTTGTACTTTCATAATAAGTACCTCCTTATTCTTCTATTGTTATTTACATTATAGCAATTTACATATAAAAGATAAGTCTTTTCTTTTCCTTTAAATATGTTATACTAATAGTGTAAATGGCACAAATAATATAACCACAAGTAGTGGTTTTTTTATTTAAAGCAATTAAAATTATTATCACAAAAAAAGACTTACGAGTCTTTTTTTTGCTATTTATTTATAAATGACGTCTTTATGAATGCGAGGGGGATTCCCACTGACACCGTTAGCATACGTTTTGTTGTCTAAAAATTGCAGAAATGCTTGATGTCCTTTTCCATCTAAGGCATCAAATAATAAAGAAAGCCCTGTTTGTGCATCTTTTTCCGCATGATCGAACAATTCACTGACACTTTCCTTAGATTGTGTATTATTGCAGGGGTTTAACCACAACTTATGGTGATCGTTCATAATATCATAGCGATGATCTATTTTACTTTTCACAATATTACCACTAAATAACCAAGGTTTGCGTACAAAAAACTCATAGATTTTGATGAGAAAATATTTATATCCATGTGGATCGTACAATAATCGTTGTGCATGTTCCCAATCATTCAACGCTTTTTCAATAATGGTTTCATCAATTTCTTTGTTTTGGCATTGTTTTGTAGCTGGAATATATATATTACTAATCGCTTGTACAGTGTATTGGGATCGCCAACAAATTTTAAAGGTTTGGTATTCTTTAATCGTTGTATCACGATAGCGATCTAACATAATCGTATCCATCATCGATTCAAAACGATGATGGTAGTATTTACTCATTTTTTCTTTAAAACCAGTACGATAGACAACGTATGGGTGCATAATGGAATCAAGTTGCCAATGTAAATAATGGCCGATGATATATGAAGCCATCGCATCTTTTAAAGGACCATCTTCTTCTTTTAAATAATTCATAATAGCGATTTCATAAAACTCATTAATATATGCATTATGAAATTTAGTAGCGATTGATGAAATGGTTGTATCCTGTTTTTTCCAAAATGGATAGAAACCATAAAAGAAAAAGAAATCAGGACCGTTCGTTCCTATCTTATATTCATTCATATTTGCTTCTATTTTTTGTTTATAGGCTTGATTTGTTATGGTTTTTAATACTTCCTCACAAAAGATAGTATGTGTAATAATATTTGGCATAATTATCCTCTCCTGTCTAATATTATAACATAATCAAAAACATATGTATGGTTAAATACTCGTTGATAGTGATTTTTTTCTTTCTATTTATTATTTTAAAATTAGGCGAAAAGATAAACGAAAAACATACGCTAACATAACTTATGGTAGGAGGTGAATCAAAATGCCAAATGGATTTTTAAGAATTCAATTAATGAGTGCACAAGATGCAAAACCAGTAGCAGAAGCGATGATACGAGTTTATAAAGATGTTGATAAACAAGTTGTTCATGAATCTTTTTATGTGAGTGATTTTACAGGATTAACTCCGTATATCCCTTTATATGCTCCTAGTGCATCATTATCTCTTGATGTCAATAATCGTATTCGTCCTTATGAAACATACAATGTGGAAATAAGGTGTAATGGCTATGAAACATTAGAAATTGTCGGGGTACAGATATTTGCTTGCCAGTATGCAAATTTACCACTTAATTTAGTGCCAATTGAGATTATGACAAGTCGCTCTACACAAAGAAGCGTTGATTATATTCCTGATCATCAATTACTAAGTGATCCTAATTCGCATAGTGAACAACTATATCCACCTTTACCAAGAATATTAAGTAGGGTTACTATACCAAAACGAATTAGTGTACATTTAGGTAGACCAAGTAGCAATGCCGAAAATGTTAATGTTGATTTTATCTACTATTTGAAAAATGTAGCGTCAAGTGAGATTTATCCTACATGGGAGGAAGAAGCGTTAAAGGCGAATATCTATTGTCAAATATCATTGGTGTTAAATCGTATTTTTACAGAATGGTATCCAAGTAAAGGCTATGACTTTGATATTACTAATTCCACTGCATACGATCAAGCGTTTGTTAAAAATCGTAATATTTTTGATAATATTAGTGCGATCGTCGATGATATTTTTAATGAGTATATTCAAAAGGACAATTATTCAGAGCCTTATTATGCAGAGTATTGCGATGGAAAAATTGCCCAATGTCCTGGTTTAAAGCAGTGGGGAACACAATCATTGGCACTTAGTGGTTACAACTATTTGCAGATTTTAAAATATTATTATGGCGATAATATTCAAATTGTTTCAACCAATCATATTCAAGATATTAAACAGTCTTATCCAGGAACAGCATTGCGTGTTGGTTCAACGGGCATAGATGTTACAGAAATACAGAAAGAGTTAAATGCGATTGCGATTAATTATCCTAATATTCCTGTTATTTATCCTGTAGATAGTATTTTTGGTAGTGATACAGAAGCAGCCGTTAAAGTGTTTCAAAAACAGTTTTCATTAACGCAAGATGGAATCGTGGGGAAACGTACATGGTATAAGATTTCCTATGTTTATGTTGCTGTTAGAAAGTTAGCAGAACTTGTTTCTATTGGTGATCGTGATGATGTATACAATGGAGAGTATCCTGGTTTTCCTTTGCGTTTAAATGCTCGAGGGATAGAAGTACAGCTATTGCAGTATTATTTGAGTGTCATTGCCTTGTATGATAGTGATATTAAAGATATACGCAGTATTGATGGACGTTTTGGTAATGAAACGTATGAAAGTGTTCTTTCGTTTCAACGTAAGTATCATCTAACAAGAGATGGTATTGTAGGAAAATTAACATGGGATAAAATTTATGCTATCTATACAACGTATCAAGATAATATGAATGATTTTGATTACATTCCCCCTTATCCAAATGTTGCTTATCGAATTGGTATGAGTGGAGAGGATGTCGCTTTAATTCAAGAGGCATTAAATATCGTGGGTACCATGTACCCTAGTATTCCTGTTTTAGTTGTTGATGGTATTTTTGGTAGTGAAAGTGATCGTGCAGTGCGTATTTTTCAATCCATTGTGAATGAACAAGTAGATGGTATTGTCGGTGTGAGAACATGGGAAGCACTGTTTGCGATGGCTGTTGACATACGCAATGGGGATCATGCTTCCTTAGGCTTGCCAGCATATAATGGTCATTTGTTAAGTGTTGGTTCTTATGGTCAAGATGTATTATCTTTACAACAGGCATTAATGATGATTGCTACCTACTATCCAGCAATCCCTCATATACAACTAGATGGTGTGTATGGGGCATTGACAAGAGCAGGTGTGATTGCTTTTCAACAATTATTAGGACTTGATCCAAGTGGTAATGTTGATGCACAAACATGGTATAAAATTTATCTGGTGCATCGTCAGTTATCAACATAAAACAAACCCTACACGCATGTGGGGTTTGTTTTATGAAGAGGATAAATCCTGTTTTTGTATCTGTTCAAGAATCCAGTGATAAATTAATACCATAGCATAAGTATCCATTGCACAATAGGCTAATAGTTCTTTGCGTGTTTCTTCTTGTTGTTGTGCATTTTCCTCATCTAATAAGCGATAATTTCTTACTGCCTCCATACCATGAGAAATATCAAGATCAGCATAGCTATAATCTGTAAAAATCGCAACTAATTTTTTTAAGGAATACATTCCTTCCATACGATTATCATAGATTAAACCATTACTGAACGGAATTGCTAAATCAATCATTCTTTCCCAAATGTTTCTTAATTGTTCTTCATATTGAGGAAATTGTTTTGCTAGTTGTTTTAGTCTTAATTTTTCAGCACCTTCGACATTAAAGCACATCACGCTTCCTTCTTTAGGTATGTCCTGTAATAGTTGTTCAATAAATTGTTGACGACAATCATGTCTACCTAAATACTCTTTATGTAGTAAAGGGGAATCTTTACTTTGTTCAATATGTAACGAATACTGAAAGGTTAATACATCAAAAGGTTTCATTCGCTCATAGGGTGGATAGGCATAGGTTTCCCATTCGAAGTCTAAGTAAGAAATAGGATAGCTAATTTGACTTTGAAAGAAATGTTTAACGGCTATTTTATCAAAAAAGAGCGTATTTGTTTTCGCTGCCATAATTTGTGCGAATTGATGTCTAGTTCCTTCAATTTCATCAAGGGAAAGCATCGCTAAATCATCAATCCCTTTTTCTAGTAATTGAAATTTATAGGCACTGCTTACTAAATGTAAGATGGAAGTATTCTTACTTGGTGTATGAAAGCATGTATCAAAATAAGCACACTTATTTTTACGAGTACATATATTAGTGCGTTCTTTCACGATTTCATCTTTTTGCAATGTTTCTTCAATTTGTAATAATAAAGGCTCTACATCACGTTGCTTTGCTTTTAGTAAAGTTTTAATTTTTCCACCTCGATGGTTTTTATCATTGTAGAAATAATCATTAATAATGAGCAAATCATTCACATCTAAATCATCTTTACGCACATATTCACTATTTAAATGAATCGTGTTTACTTTATATACTTTAATATTTAATTGTTTTAATACCCATAATTGATCAGCAAGCACTTGTGCATCACTTTCTTTAGGAAAACAAGAAGCATATGTGAAATACACACGAAAACCATCTTTGTATTTTTTCATAATAGGAATTTTTACTCGTAAGTCATGGTAAGTAAAACGCATATTACAAAAGGCATCATAGTTTTCAAGGTTGGCAAAGAAAGCGTTGTTATCATCACCACGTTCTCCTACTAAATAATGATGTAATTGTAATTTTTCTCTTGCGAGTTCATCAAGATCTTCATTATAGTAAACAAAGGGTAAAAAAGGTTGTGGCTCTTTTTTTGACAACCACAATAGTTTTTCACATCGTTCTAATTTTTTTATATCTGTTACTCTTTTCATGCTTAACCTCTTATTACTTTTTCTATTATAACATCACTGTTTGCAGATGTAAAAATGATTGTATGCCGAAAATACCATAATTGCTTATTATTCTTCCTACTTGTTGAATAAAGGTAGTATGATTGAAAGGTGTGTGGTATAAAATAGATGAAGGGAAGTGAAGTATATGAGGACAACAAAAGTAGATGCTATGCAATATCGTATGTATACAAAGCAACAAAAACAAGGTAAAAAGAATATCAAAAAACAAGGACTTTTACTTCGTATCGCATTGCTTAGTTGGCTTGTGTTTGCTTTGTTAGTCTTGTTGCTTTATTTTCTGCTAAAATAATGATTCATTGAGGCTGTCTTATTGATAGGCAGTCTTTTATCAAATAAAGTAGGATATTTTTTTTATTCCTAAAAAGAGGGATAAATGAGAGGAGTCATGTTATAATAATACCAATGTATTTTAGTCGATAAGTGGCAATCGTAGAAAGGTATAAAGCAAGATGAATGAAGTAGAAGTGAAGGAAGTAAATGAAAAAGTAGTTGATTTAGAAGAAATAAAACAGAGAAAGAAACAAGAAATTGATAAGTCGATACAAGGTGGTACGATGGCGAAGGGAATTTTAGATATTCACCCAGATGGATATGGATTCATTCGTTCTAATCACTATTTATCAGGGGAAAACGATGTGTATATTTCACAAACGCAAATTCGTCGTTTTCAGTTAAAAACAGGAGATTTAGTTTGTGGTTATATTAGAGAGGCTAAGAGTGGAGAGCGTTTTAGTGCTTTAATGTTAGTAACTGCGATTAATGGGGTGGAACCTAATCAAGCAAGAATGCGTAAAAGTTTTGAAGAATTAACACCTATTTTCCCCAATGAGCGTATTCGTTTAAGTCATAAAGATGCCAAATTATCCATGCGTATTATGGATTTATTATCACCGATTGGAAAAGGGCAAAGAGGAATGATTGTATCACCTCCTAAATCAGGAAAAACAACTTTATTAAAAGAAGTCGCTTTATCCATGCAAAAAAACAATCCAGAAATATATTTAATCATTCTTTTAATTGATGAGCGACCAGAAGAAGTAACGGATATTAAAGAAGCAATCGTTGGGGAACGTGTAGAGGTAGTTGCTTCTACCTTTGATGAATTGCCTGAGTCGCATAAGAAGCTTTCTGAAATGGTTATTGAAAGAGCGAAACGATTGGTGGAACAAGGGGAAGATGTCATTATTTTATTAGATAGTATTACACGTCTTTCAAGAGCTTACAATCTAACGATTACCCCATCAGGAAGAACGTTGTCAGGAGGACTTGATCCTGCTGCTTTACATATGCCAAAGCGTTTTTTTGGAGCAGCTAGAAACACTAGAGAAAGTGGTAGTTTAACGATTCTAGCGACTGCTTTAGTGGAAACAGGGAGTAAGATGGACGATGTTATTTTTGAAGAATTTAAAGGTACAGGAAATATGGAATTAGTGTTAAGTAGAAAACTACAAGAAAGAAGAATTTTTCCTGCGATTGACCTTTTAAAATCAGGAACAAGAAAAGAAGATTTATTACTTGATGAAAAAGAGTTGTTGGCAATGCAACAAATTCGTAAATTATTAAATGGCTTTAAGGCAGAACAGGCAGTGGACAATCTATTGTCATTATTTGAAAAAAAAGCAAGTAATGATGAATTAGTGGAACAAATTTTGCAATAAACTTAGCGAAAAGCTTATCCCTTTAAGCGTAGGATAGACATGTGTCGATATGTTGTGTAGATTTTGTTAAGTAACACTTGCGATAATGGATAGAAAATAAGCATAAACATTGATAAATATTATACATTTGTATGGCTAATGAATAAGCAGTGATTTTGTTTCTATTGCTTAAAATGTAAATAGTATAGAAATTAAAAAAACAAACAGGTAAGTCTATGTATATAAGAATTCAACAAGCGTTAGTTGTTAGCGTGTTAGATGGGGAAGATGAAGAAACATCAAGAAAGAAAGGATTGTCATTTTAGAGGTTGTCAGGACCTCTTTCTTTTGTTTATCATTCATATTATAATAAAGGTAATAAAGATGCGTAAAAAGGGAATAAGGAATGTGATAAAATGGATAAACAGAAACAAGAAAAAAGCGTATTAAATATTTCTTTTTGGACAGGGGTATTGTTTGTAGTGGCAGAATTTATTATGTCGATGTATTCACACTCACAATCTGTATTGACTGATACGGTATTTGATG
>SAAR01000297.1 GCA_009916335.1 Erysipelotrichia bacterium
ATAAGGTGCGGCTGCACAGTAGCCTCAATTATGTATCTCCGATACAGTTTGAACATGCCGCTTAATAAACGCGTGTCCGTTTTATCGGGTGAACATCAACCACTTCGTGGCCCCATAATTCGAAGTTGTGCGGCTGTTTTCTTCTCATTCTCTGCGTGAAATTCAAGTCTGCAAAACAGCAGTGGTTGATTTTTGATCAGCAGTAAATTTCCCCTACTTTTTTTGTGTTTTGCTTCCAATTTCAAGCTTCATTTGTCAATCTAATCTCAATCAACTCCTATCGAGCACGGATGCTTCTACTTCTCTTTCTACCTACGTTTTCTTTTCGTGGTTTCACTACCAAGGGCGGTAGCATTCTTCTTTCTCAACATCCCATGAGGTCATCATGCAAGCTTACATGTCGGTGATTGCTATTACTGGTGCTTTAGCCGCTGGGGCCGTGAGTCCTGGCCCCAGTTTTATATATGTGGCCAGAAATGCCATTTCCCTTTCTCGCCAACATGGTTTTGCTACGGCGCTGGGTATGGGTTCTGGGGCGTGCATTTTTGCTCTGATTGCTTTGTTCGGGTTACAGGCGGTTTTTACCGCAGTGCCTTTTGCTTTCTGGTTATTGAAAATTGTTGGCGGGGCTTATTTGGTCTATCTGGCTTCAAAAATCCTGCGCGCTGCCCGTCAGCCTTTGCAGCAATTAAACTCCGAGCATACAGCCAACATGACGCTGGGGCGTGCTTATCTCTTTGGGCTGTTGACACAACTCAGCAATCCGAAAACCGCGATTGTTTTTGCTGGCGTGTTTTCCGCTTTGTTACCACAAAATATTCCGGCTTATTTCTACGCCGCAATTCCATTCGCTGCATTCTGTGTTGATGCTGGCTGGTATTTTATCGTTGCCTTTGTTCTGTCATCCGAAGCGCCACGAAAAGCCTATCTGCGGTTTAAAGCTGTTTTCGATAGCACGGCAGGCTGTGTGATGGGCTTGCTGGGGTTGAAATTAATATTCGGTGGTAAATAATCGCCGCACAACAAAAACTTAATGTGGGACGGTTTTCAACCGCCCCATAAGTCGAAGTTAGGTTTTTCTCTAAAATTCAGTCTGGTTGAGGTATATGAATAACAACATTGAAATTTTTTCGGTATTTGATATTTTTAAAAATATACTGACCATAATTCCTCCAACAATTGTACTGGCAGCATTACTTATGTACATTAGAACTGGCAGTATGTTTATTGTTCTTGGTAAAGTTTGGTCATTTTTCGCATCCAAAGATAATATCAAAAATGAACAAATCAATGACTTTAATCAAGAAATGCTTGAGACAACAAATTTCAGGTTTATATATGGCATCAACGTAACAGGCGTTGAGGACATAAAATCAATACATCGATTAAAAAATAGATTTGAAATCCCAATCGGTGTTTTGCTTTCAGCCAAGAGATATATTTTCTCAAATTCAGATCGCATCCTAAAAAAGCCATCTCCATATATAAAAAATATAAACCTCTTTTTAGCTCTAGTTTCCATTTTTATATTAGCCAGTTCTACTATTATCGGATTGGCACAAAATGTAATCATTAGAATGAACGATAGCAGAAATTATTACTCAATTGATGAATCAAAAATAACAAAACTTTTGTTCAACGATACATTAACAATAAAAGATACTTGTAAGGGTGAAGTTTTAAAATCAAATGACGATATTGGAAAAATTTGTAAATTTTCTGAGAATAAGACTGAATTTAAAGAGTTTATCAACGAGAACCTTTCCGCACAAAAGAAAATTGGCATCATATTTTTTATTATCGGTTTGTACTTATACATATCTGCAATAAGAGCTTCCATTGCCTTTAAATCAGCCATTAAGATTTGTGAAAGTATCAAAAAGCACTATTATCATTAAACAACAAACCTAACAAAAAATTAATGTGGGATGCTACGCGTCCCCACAATTAAAAGTTAAATTCCTTTATGAATACTGATCTTCGCAATCAAAAAAACAATATAAGAACAAACATCATTGATACTCTCTATTTAATATCTTCGAAAGAGAAGCAATTAGGTTATCAAGAAAAGGTTCCTATTGCATGCATTTCTGCTGAGTTATTTTACCAGTGGGATGACCACTTTGTTAGTGAAAAAAATGATGACTTGTTTAGAGAAACATTTAATGAACACGAACAAATAATTCTATGTGAGTTTAATGAAGTGTTTGAGCATGTAGCCGAGGCAACCCCTGATGTTTTGCCAGACATACATGATTTCATTAAAACACATGAGTGGAGTCGATTATCAAAAGCAGCATGTACAGCTTTAGAAAAGCTATCCAATGCTAAAATTTATACCAATAACAATGTATCTCAAACTATGAATAATCTTTCAGCTCAAGACCTACTTGGTCATACTACTTTGATTGGCATTACCTATCTGAATAAGGATGGGGAGATAGAAAGCCGAAAACAATTACACGGCAAAATCACTGCCATTACACATGAAAATATAGAGATATCTTTAAGTGGTGTTAATTCAGGTAAAATCTGGAGTCTACCTCCTGATTTCAGTAATTTTTCAAGAGCAACACCGGGTATTTACAATCTTAGATATACTGATGAATCAGTAGAAAATCCAGATTATTTATGCACTTGGGTTGTCCACCTCAATAGTAAAGAAATTTAACAAAAACTTGAAACTGGACGGCACTACGTGCCGCCGTTTAACTAAAAGTTAGGTTCTTCAAATATCAACCTTCATTGGTAACAACTATGCGAAGATTAGATAATTTAATAAAAGATGGTTACCAAATAACATCTCATGGTAGTCATGAATTAGAGATTGCGACTATTTCACTTAAAAAGGCACTTTTATCTTACTTTAGTTCATTTAAAGAAATAAAAAATCATATTGATATACTCATCAACGAAAATAACTCATTACATATCAAAGGTTACATTGATAGTTATTTTGAGAGTATTATCCATTTTCAACACTTCTTCGAACTCGCCTGCAAACACATATTGAAACAAGTTCACCCCCTGATGTTTAATATCGCATCTAAAGATACATTGGTTTTTTATAAACTATTAAAAAACATTGGCGTATCAGAATCAGATTATGAAAACCTTAACACAATTGAATTTAGCGAAACTTTAAGTAGACTTGAACTGCTCGCCAAACAAAACATCTCAGAGCTTTCACAATATATTGAATTATTTGACACCCAAAACATAAAGTCACTGAGAAAGTTAAATGACCTACGAAACCGTTTGTGGCATAGAGGTTTATATGTTCTCAGATTGAAAACTTATGATGAATTTATATGCAAATATATATTACCAATTACAACTCAGTTCGCAGCAAAACTATGTATTTCAGAAACTCTACCAAATAACACTCTGAACAATATAAACCCGATTGCAAAATTGATTGAATCGTTTAGTGGGACAACTAATCCAGATTATTTTGCTATAAACTTAATTAAAGAAATGGCTAGAGCGAGCTATCTAAACCCTTTAGATTTAACAAACAAATCTGAGATTTATTTTTTTGAAAGTGATAATGGCGCCAAACTAAATGAAATATATAGAACAACCAATATTCTTGCAAATGAACGTTATGCGGATATTACAGAATGTCCAGTATGTGGTGTTAGATCATTACTAAAAATGATTGAGGATACACATATATATGATGAAGAAACTGATTCAGAAGAAATTGAAACTCACATAACCGCTATTAACTGCGTATGTTGTTCTTTCTCAGTCACTGAAAAAATGATGATTAAAGATTATGAATTTCTTAATCTTACCCCTCTATTTCAGTAACCTAACAAAAACTCATAGACTGGACCTTAAGAATTAAACATTTCAAAAATTCCATCTAAGGTCCTATTTTTCTTGGCTTTTCTTTGTTGTGATTTTTTCGCGTTCTTT
>SAAR01000298.1 GCA_009916335.1 Erysipelotrichia bacterium
ATCTGTAAATATAGCGAAATTTGAATAATTTTCTATTTTGTATTTAGAAATAGGGGGAAAAATTAACTAAAAGTAAAGTAAAAGTCAGTTACAATTCGTTTACTTTAAATAAAAAAATATTTATTCTAACTGTGTAAAATTATGTAAGCATTATTTTAGAAGCTAAAAGAGAGTTATATGAAAGTTTTGGTAACAGGTGGAGCAGGTTATATAGGCTCCCATACATGTGTAGAACTTTTGAACGCAGATTTTGATCTTGTTGTTTTCGATAATTTTTCTAACAGTACTCCCGAAGTACTAAAACGCATAGAAAAAATCACTGGTAAATCTATTTCTTTTATAAATGGTGATATTCGAGATGAAGTAGCAATTGAGCAAGCACTTTTTGGCTGTGATGCTGTTATTCATTTTGCTGGTCTTAAAGCAGTAGGTGAATCGGTTGAAAAACCTTTAGAATATTATGATGTTAATGTACATGGGACACTGTGTTTAATAAGATCTATGCAAAAGTTGCATATTAAAAAACTTATTTTTAGCTCTTCTGCTACCGTTTACGGTGATCCAGAATTTTTACCTTTTACAGAAGAACATCCTTTACGCACAACAAATCCTTATGCTCAAACCAAACTTGTTATCGAAGAGATGCTACGCAACTTATATGTGAGTGATCCAACATGGGAAATAATGATTCTTCGTTATTTTAACCCCGTTGGAGCGCATGAAAGTGGGCTTATTGGTGAAGATCCTAAAGGAATCCCCAATAATCTTATGCCTTATATTGCACAAGTAGCTGTTGGTAGACGAGAAAAAGTAAGTGTTTTTGGAGATAATTATCCTACCAAAGATGGTACAGGCGTAAGAGATTATATTCATGTGGTTGATCTAGCTCTTGGACATGTCAAAGCACTTCAATCATTAAATAAACCTCAATGTACAGCGATTAATCTTGGTGCAGGAAAAGGCTATAGTGTACTTGATGTTATTAATACCTTTAGTAAAGCTTGTGGTAAAGAGGTACCTTATGTGATGATGCCAAGACGCGCAGGTGACATTGCAGAATTTTATTCTGATCCAACTTTGGCAAAAAAATTATTAAATTGGAGAGCAACGAGAGATTTAGATGCTATGTGCCAAAGTATGTGGAATTTTCAAATTAAGAATTTTAAAGAGAATCAATGATTTTTACTCGAACTTCTATTCCCGATATTATTGTCATTACACCAAAAGTGCATGGTGACGAGAGAGGGTACTTTGTAGAGACATTTAGACAGGATCAATTTGAAGCTTTTGCCGGTTATAACGTAAATTTCTGCCAAGATAACGAATCACGAAGCCATCACGGTGTTCTTAGGGGACTTCATTACCAACTAGCGCCAAGTGCTCAATCCAAATTGGTGCGTGTAATTGATGGAAGAGTGTTGGATGTTGCTGTTGATATTCGTGTTGGGAGCCCTACCTTTGGACAATATGTTGCCATAGAGCTTAATGGTAAAAATAAAAAACAGATGTTTATACCCAGAGGATTTGCTCATGGATTTGTCGTCCTCAGTGAAACCTGTACATTTATGTATAAAGTTGATCATTACTATGCGCCTGAGTGTGATAGAGGCATTGCATTTAATGATCCTGCACTTGGTATTGACTGGCAAGTAAGCCAAGATGCGCTTCAACTCTCTGACAAAGATACCAAACAGCCAAAGCTAGCAGAGACACAAGATCTTTTTGAATATGGTATCAATTACTATGCTTAATATATTAGTCACAGGCTCGAACGGTCAAGTAGGACAAGAATTGCAAGTGCTTGCCAAGAGTTATCCACATGCATTTTTCTTTACATATAAAAATCAGTTGGATATTTCTGACCCTGAAGCTTTAGCATATTGGGTTGAAAAACATGTGATCAATGCTATAATAAACTGTGCAGCATATACGGCTGTAGATAAAGCAGAGCGTGAAGAAAATGTTGCCGATGCCATCAATCATCAAGCGCTTCATCATTTAGTGACAATTGCAAAAAAGAAGCACATAAAGTTGATTCATATTTCAACGGATTATGTTTTTGACGGGATGCATTTTAAACCTTACATTGAAACAGATCATACCAATCCCCAATCTGTTTATGGAAAAACGAAGTTGGATGGAGAAATGGCTCTTTTACATGTAAAACTTCCAAACAGTATCATTATTCGCACATCGTGGGTGTATAGCCATTTTGGGCATAATTTTGTCAAGACCATGTTAAGATTGGGAAGCGAGAAAGAGAGTTTGGGCGTTGTCTGTGATCAAATAGGCTCCCCAACGTACGCAAGAGACCTAGCTAAAGTGATTTTAGAGATACTCCCCTACATTGATAATGCACAAACCGAAATTTATCATTATTCTAATGAGGGTGTATGCAGTTGGTATGATTTTGCAAAAGAGATTATGCAGGTGGTGAAGCTTACATGTAAAATCATTCCGATTGAAACAAAAGCGTATCCTATGCCTGCGAAAAGGCCACATTACAGTGTACTCAATAAGGCAAAATTAAAACAAGCGTTTGATGTAGAGATTCCGTACTGGAAAGATAGTTTGGTGGAGTGTTTAAAAAAAATGGACGAGAGTGAATGATTTTTTTAGAAATAATAAACTTTGTAAAAAAAGAATGGAATAAAATATTTAGACAAAAGGGGAATATTATCTAATGAAAGTAGTTTTGTTAGCGGGCGGATATGGAACACGAATAGCAGAAGAGACCGATATTAAACCAAAGCCTATGGTTGAGATTGGTGGAAAACCTATTTTATGGCATATTATGAAGATTTATTCACATTATGGTTTTAATGAATTTGTCGTACTTCTTGGCTATAAAGGTTATTATATTAAAGAGTATTTTGCTAACTATTTTTTACATCAGAGTGATATAACTATTGATCTTCAAACTAATAGCAGAGAAGTACATAACAATAGCAGCGAACCATGGAAAGTCACCCTCGTTGATACAGGACTTGATACCATGACAGGAGGTCGTATTAAACGTGCTCAAAAGTATATTGGTGATGAGCCCTTTTTATTAACCTATGGTGATGGTGTGAGTGATATTGATATTGCAAAAACTGTAGCATTCCATGAAAAGCATGGCAAAGCCATTACAATGTCAGCTATTCAGCCAGAAGCACGATTTGGAAATCTTGATATTGATGCCGATATGAATATTAAAAGTTTTATTGAAAAGCCAAAAACAGAAGCAGGGTGGATTAATGGAGGCTTTTTTGTATGTGAACCTAGAGTTCTTGATTACATTAGTGATGATGAGGGATGTATTTTTGAGCAAGCTCCATTACAAAACTTAGCCAAAGATGGAGAAATGTTCGCTTATAAACATGATGGCTTCTGGCAACCTATGGATACACTCAGAGATAATCAAAAACTCAACAAACTTTGGAAAGACAATAAAGCACCATGGAAAGTTTGGTAATGCAACATCTCTTTGGTGGAATATATAAAGATAAAACCGTCTTAGTCACAGGGTATACTGGTTTTAAAGGCTCATGGCTTGTGTATTGGCTAAAGCAGATGGGTGCTAAGGTTGTGGGCTATTCCTTGGAGGCGCCCACTCATCCTAATCATATTGCATTGCTCGATCTTGACATCACGTCGGTCATCGGCGATATACGAGACTTAGCATTATTAGATCAAACCTTTGTAACCCACAAACCAGATATCGTTTTTCACCTTGCAGCGCAAGCGTTAGTGAGATCTTCCTATGCCAACCCTATCGAAACCTATGAAACGAATGTCATGGGAACCCTTAAAGTTTTTGAGGCGTGTCGCAAACATCAGGTGAAAGCGATTGTGAATATTACCAGTGATAAAGCTTATGAAAACAGAGAATGGATTTGGGGATATAGAGAAAATGACCCAATGGGTGGGTACGACCCTTAT
>SAAR01000299.1 GCA_009916335.1 Erysipelotrichia bacterium
GTTGAAATAACATTCTAACAAATTTAAATCAGAAGCAGCATGCATCCTTTTTAATTTTAAAAATTTCGCCTAAACGCTTATTTTTCACCATCACTTTATAGACAGATTTCCCATCCACTGTTTCATATCCAGTCCGGTGATTGGTCAAAAAATAACCGGCGTTACCTGAATTGGTAATTACCAAACGTTTCCTGACACTTTCGGTCAACATTCTGTGATTCAACTCACCGGGTTTATTTGCAAAACTAAGTAAAACGGTATCATTTGGAAAACTACGTTCCAAATATTCGAGTTGCTCTTTGTATGAAGTACCCCAATAATCCAACTCAAATAATGTCTCCAATTTGCTGGTTTGCACAAATCTCAATGACTCATTAAAATAGACGTGTTGATAAGGATGATGTTTATACATTTGTATCGCAACTGCCACAAAATAAAGGCTTAGCAAATAGTAAATTGATTTACCATATTTTATTTTTGCCAAATAATCAATCGAAAAAACAATCATCAACAAAAAAGGGACATAGATGAAAAACATTTGCCGCCAACCATCATACAAAGTTGATTTCAAAATAATTACAACCGTCAACGGCACAAAAAAGCAGATGGCAAAAAACAAGAAAAAAAGATGTTTATCATCATTAAAAAATGTTTTGTAATTAATCAGCATTTTTTTGCCGAAAATCCAAAGTGATAAAAATCCAATCAACAGATACAATACAGGCGTTTGTATCAAAAACCAAGTAGAAATATAATACCATGGAATTAAATCAGAAGGCAAAATCTGACCAGCGAACAAAACATCCCCTTTCCAACGAAATTGAGCCATATTTTTAAAAGCATCTATGAAATTTCCAATTGGATTTTCCCATAAAAAGGGCCAGGATATGTACAAAAAAAGAAACATAACAACAACAAGCATCGTCCACTTTTTAATCATGTAAAACTTCATAACTTTTGGTTTTTCGTACGTAATCTGACTAAGTATTCCAATTCCCAAAAAACCAAATGGCAAAATCAAACCCATTAATCTCATATTAATTAAAATAGCAAATACCAAAGCTAAAACAGCATAATTGAACCATGTTGGTCGTTTCCAAGCCAATAATGAAAAATAAAAAGCCACCATCATCATACTTGCAAACGGAACATCTTTGGTATTAAAAAAGGAATGAGCAAAGAGACTATGATTAGTCTCTTTGCTCATTCCTTTTTTAATATCCACTAAGCCATATAGATGGTTAATAACAACTCTTATCTTCTGCAAAAGTGAACGACCAGCCTACACGACCGGAACGAGTTGGCACCATAGAAACTCTGAGTAATTCTCCTTCGGTAACCACCTTCATTGTATCGGTTCCACAAATCGCTTTAACGCATTTTAATCCCTTAGGAACCACCACTCTCCATTCATAATTATCGGTTGCCAAAACAACCGAAGTACCACATAACGTCATGGAATCTTTATGCCATGTTTCACTGACCACATCCATCAGCCCCTGTGTGATGTGTCTGGAAGTGCTAATCAGCTGGGGATAATCTTTTTGTTCTCTTACAGCCAAGACAGCACAAGAAGCAGGATCTAAAGAATAAATGATCTCGCCTTTTATAACTCCAATAAAGTGATTCTTCCAATAATCAAAAGCCAAATAAGATTTTGTATTGTCCCACCCTAAACGAGCCATGTCATAACGTACCTCCGTGACTTGTTTCTCTTTCCAGTTAAATAATCCCAGAATATGAATGCGGTTATTTTGAACCATCCATATTTCTGGTTTCTCTTTTTCAAGAATATCTACCGGACGAGCATTTAATGTATGAGCCGGTAAGGTGCGCTTAATAATATCCAACCGTTCGGGAGGTAATTCGCTATATTGGTTACTAGTTGTCCCCAACGCCCCAGAAACAGCCAGCCAAGAAGCCATCCAACGAGCTTTTTCCAGCGACACACTTTCACGTACATAAAATGGATCCGGATCGTTATACCAAACCTTACCGTTTAAAAAATAAAGGTTACCAGCAAAATCGGCACCGGCAGTTACACTCTTCCAATTTCCTCTAGCTGCAGAATCGTTGTCTGGTCCCACGCGCATAGCATCGACCAATCCAAATGCAGAAGCTAACGAACTCATATTCTGTGTAGCGGCACATCCTAATAAAAAAGTTTGTGGTGCTTCTTCTCTCAGCAAAGTAAGCCCTCTTCTAAAACACTCTACAAACGTCATGTTCGGATTGTATATTTTAGCTTTTCCGAAAATCGGGCGACCGTCATACGCTCTATTCACATAAATATTTTCAGAAGGGGCTCCTGTATGTAATCCATCTATTTTAAAATAACGATACCCCCAACCATGGATACGTTTAAATCGTTCTCTTAAAAAAGCTTCTCCCTGAGGACTTGTAGCATCAATACAAGTACCCGACCAAAGTTTGACCTCATAAGGTTGCCCCAAACTATCTTGAGCAAAAATTTCTTTATCGAACGCTTTATGGTGTACATCTCCCGCAAAAGGCATAAACCATAAACCTGCGATAAAACCGTGATCATTGATTGTTTTAGCCATGTGCGCCATCCCTGAAGGAAAATTTTGATTCTCTTTCAAAAACGTTTTTATAGGTCCGCCTCCCAATCCTACTTCTTTAGGATTACTCTTATAATCTATTCCTTCGAGCATAGAATCTTGCCAATGATCATCAATCTGAAAAACAGAAAGTCCCCAAAGAGCTAATGCTCTTTGAGCAAAAACAGCATTTTTTGTCAACTCGACTTCATTACTAGCTCCAGATCCCGTCAGGTCGCGATGATACCATGTACAATAAACATTGGGCTTTTGAGGTAATTTTACTCGATAAGCTTTTGCTAAAAGTGAACCATATGTTTCCAACCCCGCACGACCGTCGGCAAAAAATCCAATAAGAAGGGTATCGGTTGACCGTTTTTCATTTTTATCGACAAGAAAGTGTCCAAACTCCAACCCCGCTTCCATACGAAAAAGGTGTTCCCCTTCTGCTTTATTGGTCACAAAACCGACCCCCCGTTTTTGAGTCAACCATGACATCATAACAGCACAACGACTCTTCGGGTCGGCAATCAAGTTATACGAAAAACTCCCCAAAGGTTTATCGGCCGATGAAAGTCCACCCGATCCCAAGACCTTTAATTCAGAAAGCGGTTTACCTAAATCAACATCCACAGAAAGTAGAGTGAACCGATTTATTTCAAGAACATTCTCTTTGGCTTCCAAAGTAGAGGTTATATACAAAAAAGGATTAGAAGGATAGAGACTAAAACAAACAGATTTACCATCAGCGTATTGCGTTATCAATTGTTGTCCTTCACCCCATTGGTTAGCTATCTTTTTTACCGAAGAGACCGATACAAACTGACCAGGAATGGTTATTTGCTTAACAGATTGTTGTTTCCCTATCCGATTATTCAGAGAGATATTTCCATTTTCAATAATTAAAGAGAGATGATCATTATGGATCACTCTCTTTTGTGCATAAAGAGTCAACGAGATTAGTGTTGAGATAAAAATTAAAAGTTGTTTTTTCATTGTGTGATTGTTGTTTTTTTCATCTGTACAAAGGTAAAAAAAAACAGAAAAACACACCCTATAAATTCTTTAGAATCATCTATAAAGTTAACGGATGAACCCTATTTATCAACAACTATAAATAGGGTTCAATCATTCGCTTTCAACAAAGTTATCAACAACTCTTATCAACCGGCAACAATCCTTTCAAAAAACTAAGAATGAGATTATTAACTATTTGTCAAACCAACCATTTTTAAAACACTGAGTAAGGTTATCAACCGGTTATCAACAACTGTTTATAAGCCCAATTTGGCCGAAATATCAAGCATTCGCCGAATCGGTTTAACCGCTTTTTCGGCAAT
>SAAR01000300.1 GCA_009916335.1 Erysipelotrichia bacterium
GGGATTATCGGGTTTATCATTGGAAGCTGGATTTTGGGTGGAATTGTACCAACTGTTATTTATTACGGTTTGCAAATTCTTTCACCAAGGTTCTTTTTAGTAACCTGTTTGATCATATGTTCTGTCGTTAGTGTTGCAACAGGAAGTTCATGGACCACGGTTGGAACCATTGGGATTGCACTGGTTGGTATCGGTCTGGGTATGGGAATTCAAGGTCCGGTAACAGCCGGAGCAGTTATTTCAGGGGCTTACTTTGGGGATAAGATGTCACCTTTTTCGGATACGACAAATTTGGCACCTAGTATTGTAGGAACTACGTTATTCACACATATTCGTCATATGCTGTTTACCACTGGTGTGAGTTATATTTTGGCGGTGATTGGTTTTACGATTATTAATTTCAGATATTCCGCGCAGAATGTTGACCAGCATTTGGTTGGAGAAATTATGAATGCATTAAAAGGAACATTTACCATTAATCCTTTTTTGATGATACCGCCCCTGTTCATTATTGGAATGTTGGTATTTAAAATCCCAGCTATTCCTGGTCTGATGTTAAGTGTATTTTTAGGAATCCTTTGTAGTGTAATTTTTCAAGGTGCAACTGTTGCTCAAATTGGAAATGTTTTGCAATATGGTTTTGAATCACATACTGGAAATGCAATTATTGATGACCTTTTGACCAGAGGAGGGTTGCAACCGATGATGTGGACATTATCTTTGATATTATGTTCCCTCAGTTTCGGTGGTGCAATGGAAAAATCTGGAATGCTGGAAACCATAGCGATGCATATTCTAAAATTGGCAAAAAGTACAGGGTCTTTGATTGCGGCAACGGTGATTACAAGTATCTTTATGAACATTGCTTCAGGAGAACAGTATTTATCTATTTTGATTACAGGAAGGATGTTTAAGGGTGAATATAAAAAAAGAGATCTTGCCCCAGAAAATTTGTCTAGGGCGTTGGAAGATGGTGGTACCCTTACCTCCCCATTGATACCTTGGTCTACCTGTGCAGTGGCTATGAGTACATACTTGGGCATTAGTACCCTTGCTTACTTACCTTATTGTTTATTAAATCTGATTAATCCATTGGTATCTATCTTATATGGATACATGGGGATCACAATTACAAAAAGGAAGAAAGAAGTGGAAGAAGTGGAAAAAGTGGAAAAAATGAGAGAAGTGTCAAGTTGAAAACTTAAAGATGGAGGGAATTTGCATGGATAAAAAAATATCGTTTAAGATTTTATTCACATTATTTGTTTTAGGTGCATGTTGGTCGATCGTTTACATTGTTCCGTTTATTCAATATATTTGGTATGATCCATTCCAAGAATTTTTGGGTGCTTCCAATACCCAACTGGGATTATTGATTACTATTTATGGGTTTGGGAATGTATTTGGTGCACCAGTCGGCGGTTGGGTAGCAGATAGATTTAATTATAAATATGTATATGTTGGTTCGGTATTATTAAATGGTATCTTCTCATTGATTTTTGTAATGAGGCCTTCTTATACAATGGCAATTATATGTTGGATTGGGTTTGCGGTTTCAAGTTTATTTATGAATTATCCAACACATATTAAAATTGTACGTGAATTGGCAACAGATGAAAATCAGGGTAAAATTTTTGGGATCAATGAATCTATGATCGGTGTTTTTAATATTGTATTTAATGCAGTGATGATGTTCCTTTTCGTAAGATTTATGGAAGGTGTTTCTGGTATGAAAGCAGCAATTATTGGTATTGGTATTCTTTCCTTTGTACTCACAGTAATTGTAGCATTTGTTTTGGATAATCCAAAGAAAAAGAAAGTAAAAGAAAAGAAAGAGGAAGAAGAAAAAGCAAACTTCTTCAAAGACTTTGCAGTGATTGCAAAAAATCCAGCGACTTGGTTGGTCGGCGTCAGTATTTTTGCAGTATATTCTTTCTTAACAACAATGTCTTATTTTACACCATATTTTACTGATGTTTTAGGTGTTACGGTTGTATTTACAGGTTGGGTTGCGATTTTAAGACAGCATGGTATGACTTTGGTAGGTGCACCGATTGGTGGTTGGTTGACAGATAAGATAAAATCACCATCGAAAGTTTTGATTGGCGTCTATATTGTTGGAATTCTTGGATTTATATATTTATTGATGGCAAAATCAGGCGTTTCTGCAAGTGTATTGATTGGTTTAACTATTATTTTATCTGCATCAGTATATATTGGGCGTGGTGCTTATTATGCAACGATTACAGAAGCAGGCGTAGCAAGAGAATATACAGCATCTACTATTGGTGTTGCCGCTGCACTTGGTTTTTCTCCTGACTTATTCCAGTTTATATTGTTTGGACATTGGTTAGATACATATGAAAAAACAGCGTATACGTATATGTTCATTTTCCAGGCAGTTGTATTAGTGATTGGGATTATTGCAGCTTTGGCAATTTTAAGAATGGCAAAGAAAAACAATAGGGAAAATGTGGAGTGATAGGTGTATACTTTCAGTAAAATACTTTGTAAAAAAATAGTTGATTAAGTTCAGTGTAATGTTTATTTAAAGTTAATGTAAACAATTTGTTGGAAGTTCTTGGGAGTATTTCTGATTTCCTGTAAACTTTAAATGTGGATGTTAGCAATTTTTGAATACACAATTCTTGGGACATTTAACTATGAAGCAGTTTTGGTTGAAGAACTTTAAAAAGATGTTTAGAAAAGAGTTGAACATTCATCACAATTATCATAAAAAATACTTGAAATTTCTTGCTCTAATTTAGTTTCATCACAAGGGGATCCAGCTTCATAATAGTGACCAATGCTTGTGAATTGGCAACCCTGATCAGAATTCAGAATAACGGGTTTTGGTACTGCAAAAGCCTTGTTTAAGGCTAAGGGTATCATCCAGTTCCCAACCGACGATACAACGAGAATACCAGTTGATCATTGCAGTCAGATATACGAAGCCATGGTCTAATTTAATATGATGAATTGTCAAGTTAAGTGCAACACTCGTTCAAAGCTAAAACAAGCATCTCGTTGAGAGTACTGGGGAGTATTCCTGATTTCGTGTAAACCTTAAAATGTGAATGTTAATGAATTTCCGAATGCACACATCTTTGGAATATTTAACGCCGAAGGAGTATCGGCTGAGTAACATTGAAAGAGTGGTCTAGGAAAGAGTTGATAATCCAGTTTTGCCGAGGGGACTACTTTAGTGTGTGAAATTAATGTATAATAAAAATGAAGAAATAAAAAGAATATGCATGGATCTAAACAAATATATATTCTTTTTTTGAAGAAAATTTAATACTTAAGCAAACGAAGAACTCACTTTTGACAGGGTGGGTTCTTTTTTTGCTTTATATTATTAAATTGGATAATTTTTACAGAATTTAACACCGTTCGACAATGTTTTCGGAGCAAAAAATCTATAATTATATCATAAAGCGCATAAAAAGTTAGTCGCATCATATATGAATGTGGAGGTCATGTATATGATAAAACACTATGGTATTGAAATATATATATGTACTAAGAGCAGATAGTCAATTTTTATTGGCTTTGTCTGCTCTTTTTTTATCAAAAAAAAGTGTTAGCTGTGTTAAATGAATATTTACATTTTGAATCTTGCTTTATGGATGACAAAAAAATAATAAAATTGTCACAGCAACGCAAAGAAATTCTCATTTTTTACAGATGTTGCTGTGTAGAGGAGGGTGATGTATATGAAGTACTGCTGAATAAGACAGCACTGAAATATACATTCAATAAACTATCGATTGAAGTTGCATTGAACCATAGTCTAGTAAGTAGACACGATTATTAGAAAAAACTTTCTGGAATTAGACGTTAAGCCTTATTCCAGAAGAAGTTTTCCTTTTCGTTAGGTGTTAACATTCC
>SAAR01000301.1 GCA_009916335.1 Erysipelotrichia bacterium
CAAGTTAATGCCGATCCTCGGCAATGTGCAGAAAGCCGGCTACAAAGTCGCACTGGTCACCGATGGCCGGTTATCCGGTGCTTCCGGAAAAATTCCTGCTGCCATTCATGTCACCCCGGAAGCTGCTAAAGGCGGTCCGCTGGCGCATCTGAAAAACGGTGATCGCATTCTGCTGGATGCCACCGAAGGCAAGCTGGAAGTGTTGACGGATATCAGCCTGCGCGCTACGGCAAAACCCGACTTACAGGCACAACACCGTGGCATGGGACGCGAGCTTTTCTCGTTATTCCGCCAGAACGTTTCCAATGCTGAACAAGGCGCCTGTGTGCTGTTTTCTGACAATACCGATTAATCATAAGGAAAGAGAATGAACTGGAATTTATCTCCGGCGGCGATTTTTGCCGCTTCTCCGCTGGTCCCGGTTATGGTGATCGATGACCTTAATCAGGCGGTGCCGATGACTAAAGCGCTGGCTGCCGGTGGCATCACTGTCTATGAAGTAACACTGCGCACCCCTGCTGCTCTGCAGGCCATCAAAGCGATCCGGGAAGCCTTGCCGGATGCGCTGGTTGGTGCTGGCACCGTGCTGAATCCGCAACAATATGATGCAGCCGTTGAAGCGGGTGCACAGTTTGTTATTTCCCCCGGTTTTACGACTGAATTACTGGTACATGCCCGCCAGAACGCAGTGCCGCTGATTCCGGGTGTCGCTACACCGAGTGAAATCATGGCGGCATACAGCCTGGGTTATGATCATCTGAAGTTTTTTCCGGCAGAAGCCAACGGCGGTGCACCGGCATTAAAGGCCATTTCAGCCCCCTTGCCACAAATTCGTTTTTGTCCGACCGGCGGGATCAGCCCGAAAAACGTGCATGACTATCTGGCACTTTCTTGCGTGGGAACCGTGGGTGGCTCGTGGATGTTACCTGCGGATGCACTGAAACAAGGCGACTGGCAACGTGTAACACAATTGTCGAAGGAAGCGGTTGAGCTGGTTAAATCGTTACGCCGTTAATCATTTCGGTGATCAGAACTGTAGGAGATGAATAAAGTTTCATACTGAGTATTAAAGTTCATACTGGAATGGCAGAAGTAGCACAACTTGCTGCCATTTCTAACTCGAAAATGCCCCTTTTCAAGTCAGAAAGCGACATGCCGATGACTCTGATATTAGAACGTTGGCCAAATTTTAGTAATGATACAAAGTGTCCAGTACTACTGGATCAAATCACAGAGGAAGGCAACAAAAAACGGGTAACTACTGATCTAGTATAAATAACATTAATTCCCCTATAGCAAAACACGATTAATTAGGATTGTATTATAAATACCATCATTATGGTGTGGACTATCTACAACCCAACAAATAATGTTTTTTCTCGGCATAAATTTAATTAATTAAAAAACATTTAAATCCTCCAATTTAGATGGATTCAAGAAGTTAATTAACTGTTCCTGAAACTTTTTAACATTATCTGTGTCTAATGATTCTAGATATTTATATATGTCTAAGTCAGACATTCTGACGCTTGAATTAAACTTCTTTCTCGTTAACTGTCTATAGAAGTTTTTCGCTCTATCAGACTCACTCTTGTTAGTTATTTCTTGGATGCCTTCAATCTGAAGCTCTCCGGTTTTATACCTATTATATAATTCACATTCAATATTAACGAATGGAAGAAAAATCACATTTTCAATTCCATTCAGGTAGTTTTTTCCTAGTTGATCTCCATCTAGCACGGCTAATACGTTTTTATTTTCAGAAAGAAATTTTGACTCAGCATTCCTTTTCATAAGATCAACAACCTGCGTTGCACCTCCTATATAAATAATTTGGTATTTGTAAAACAACCCATTTCCAGAAGAATTTATTAGAAAATCGATGTATTTTGACAAGCAATCATCTTCCGTAAGAATATATTTATCAAATCCATTAAAACCAAACATAACACTTTTAACAAAGTTATAAGACCGAGGTGTTAGTGAAATTGAGTCACTTTCATCATCTGGTTCTTTTTCCATATAAAGAAGCTCATCCTCTTTAAGAGTCTTCATTAATGCTAAGGAGTGTGTGGTAAATACAATATTTGTTTTAAATGACTGACAATATTTTCTCAAAGCACCGACAAGATTTACTTGAGCTCTAGCATCTAACGATATATCTATTTCATCAATTACAATTAGTTTTTTCCCCTCTTGTATTTGCTTAAATAGATTAACGACAAAATATTCTCCGGAGCTAAAGTAATCTTCTCGAATATAGAAGCGTTCCGTATCGTCCTTCAAAAGAAAATAGTATGTGGTATTTTTAATCTCTACTTGCTTTAATTGTTTAAACCTATCATCACCATAAATATTCTCTAGAAATGAGATTAGTTCATGTGAAGATGTAAAATCGCCAATTGCTATTTTTGCTCTAAGTTCTTCATCTATATCTGCTAAACGTCTAAAATGATGGAACCTTTCGCCATGAGGTATCGGCAATTCAACTTTTATTTTTGATTTAATTTCCTCAGGAATGTTTTGTTTACTATCTATACCTTTTATAAATCGACTATAGGAAAATTTAATGTCTTCATTTAAAGAATCTATCGAATATGTGATTGAACTGTCTTTATTAAAAATGTAAGGCGCAGCAGTTTCCTGAAATGTATTGTTAATAGTAAGGTTTCTAATAGCTCGGACAAGTGTAGTCTTTCCTATACTATTTTTTCCTGCAATACAGGAAAGTTTATTGTCAGCTAAATTGAACTCAACTCTCTGGTTTTTTATATGCTGAACGTTCTCTATTGTAATAATTATTTTCAATTTATTTCACTGACTTCCTTATGAACATATCAATCACTGTATTGCCATATTTTCTTCGCAATTTTGATATGTAACATTTATCCATTGAATTAAATGCTATTAGCTTCCCTGATAATGAGTTAATTGCATATTCTCGCAATGACTTATCACCTGATCCCAGTTTTTTGTTGTCAGCAATCGTACTAAAGTAGTTTTCAAATTTACTATTATCAGTCAAATAAAAATAAAGAAGAAGTTCTACTTCTTTTTTATCACGACTCGGTATTGTAACCATTCCATTTGGTAAAATACTAAAACCCAACAATTTGAAGCTATGTCCTTTTTTATTGATTCTGGTTTTTGAATCATTCAAATGTATATCTTTATTTACATATTTAGCTAACAAATTTTTTATTAAATCTTTAATGCTTTCAACAAATACATCATTAACTCCAGATATGATTATGTCATCTGAGTATCTTGTGTAAGTAAGATTATTGTCATTGCAATATTTTAAAAGCTCTTTATCAAAATCAAATAAACATATATTACTTAACAATGGAGATGTCGCGAAGCCTGCGGGAATATGATTATCCACAACAGTTAGTTCAATTATCCTATTTATATAAAAGCCAATATCTGAAATAAGTGTATCTGATAACTGATTATTTAAAGATGATTCAACATTAGATAAATGAATACTACGATAAAAATTTGAAAAATCTGTTTGAAAAAAAATATTATTGCTCGAGTGCTTTTCAACAGCATCTCGAATGCTAACCCCTTTTCTATAAGAAAAAACTACATCCGAGTTGTAATCCGCAAACTCCAGAACAGTTTTATTTATAAACCTATGAATCTGCTTAAGTTTAAGAGAAGGGGCATATATAATACGTTTCTTTAGATCTATACGATGAAACTCATTCTTAACATCCAGCCTTAAAAACTCTTCGAACGACATTTTTTCATGGAATGTCGACACAAAAATTTCTTCTAGGCTGCGCTCATAGACTGGACCTTAAGAATTAAGCATTTCGAAAATTCCGTCTAAGGTCCTATTTTTCTTCGTTTTTCTTTGTTGTGTTTTTTTCGCGTTCTTTGA
>SAAR01000302.1 GCA_009916335.1 Erysipelotrichia bacterium
TGTTTTCACTTCCATTAATAAGAATTACAGAAGCATCACCTCTAATAAGATATTTCTTATCAATCTTATGTGCTGATGTAACCTCTGACTGGTTTGCATCAGAAGTACTTTTAGTATAGTAAACAGTCACATAGTTATATGCAGAATCAATATTTGTTGATAATGGTTTTTCACATACGATTGGAATATCCTTCAGAGTGCTGATTTCTTTTATGATCATCTCATGGGTGTGATTGGGTGTGCATATAATTATTCCATCAGATTGTTCAACGATCTCGCTAATATTGTTTTTTATGAAAATAGGTTTTGATGATACTTCTGATGCAGAATGAACATTGTTTTCATTTGTATCGTACAATAAAATAGATGCTACAATATTAATTTTTGATAAGGCTTTAATATGAGCTTTCGCTATGTTTCCGCATCCAATGATACCAATAATCATGATGTGATTCCTCTGACAACATCTAGTATTCCAAAACAGTATTTATTATCTAAAACATTGGGGAACAATATTTTTGCTGAGTTATCGGCATTATTAACTAAATAACCATTTCCTGCTTGTTTAAGCATTGGGAGATCATTGCAACTATCGCCAATGGCATGAATGACATCTGATTTTACAGATAGTTCTTTCGTCAGAAATAAAATGGTTTCATCTTTCCCACAACACATTGGAATAAATTCAACATCAAAGCAATTTTCTGGATCTCCAGCAGCTGGATTACATTTTGTGAACATAACTTTTATTCCTGATTCGTTTGCTATTTCATTTATTAATTTAAAATCCAATGTTGTAGTCTCACTGTCTTCATAATAGAAGCTATATTTATAATGTCCTTGATAGTCATCAGACTGTCTGATTAAATCAATGTTGTTATTGTTTATCTCTTTTAATATTTTTTCTATTTTATCTGAATTAAATCCAGATTTTTCAATTTGATTTTTCCATGATTTAGAAAGTACAGGCACTCCATTATCGATCCAATAGAACTCTGTTCCTAGACTACAGCATATGAAATGAGGTGCCTTGGATATATATCCATCTGATTTTTTGATAATTGATTTTAAATTTGAACCGGTAATCCATCCAATCATTATTCCAAATTCAGAGCATTTGGTTATTAAATGTTGCTCTAACTCATTTATGCCACTATTTATTTTATTTTCATTTGAAAATGGAATATAAGTTTCATCAACATCACAACACACGACGTGATTTATATTGTTTGGTAATGGAAATGTATCAACGAGAAATCTATTTGAAGAAGTCATGTATAACCTCAATTATTTTATCTTGCTCATAAATAGACATATGGTTATGTAGTGGTATATGCACCAAAGAAGAGTGAAGTTGCTCTGATTTTTCAAACTGAATTGGCTCTAGGTAATTCTTTGCGTAATCAGTTTCATGCTTGTGAGACAATACTGGATAATAAACATCAAACTCGATGTTTCTTTTTTTTGCGAATTCCACTAATTGGTCTCTTTTGTTTTCGTCTACAATTAAAGGGAATAAATGCCAAGTGTTTTCTATTGTTTCTATAGGTAATTTAAATTTATTTTCATTTAGTTTTTTTAGTTCTTTAAGATATCTATGAGCTAAATATGTTCGTTTAATTGCATTATGTTCAAAATAGTTAATTTTTGAATGTAAAGTTGCTGCTTGGAGATTGTCCATGCGGCAATTATATCCCCAATTAATGGATTTTATATTTTTTTTCCCTTCAAAAAAACCATGATAAGATATCTGTCTTGATCTACTATATCCTTCATCTGAGTTTGTCAAAATTGCGCCTGACTTTCCGAAACTGCCAATGTTTTTAAATGGATTAAAACTTAAAAATAAAAAGTCACAATGTTTGATTATATCAGTAACTCCAAAACATTGAGCCGCATCTATTAATGTTTTTATATTATATTTTTTTGCTAAAGCAAAAACATCTCTGATATTTTTAGTTGAACCGTACAAACAAACAGGCAAAACAGCTTTAGTTCTCTTGGTGATTAATCGTTCAATTTCTGATGGTATTATATTAAAGGACTCATCAATGTTAGCATAAACAGGTGAGGCTCCAATTGAGAATATTGCGTTCTCAGTTGCTGCAAATGAATTTAGTGGAACAATAACTTCATCGCCGGCTTTAATTCCAGCTGCTATTAAACCTATCTTTATTGCATCAGTTCCGCTGCTTGTTGCTATGCAATACTTGGCTGTGTAGTATTCTTTGATTATATTTTCTACGAGTTGTATGTATGGACCACTTGTGAAATTTCCACTATCTACAACATTATTAATAACTTTTAAGCATAACTCTTTTTCGTCAATAGAATTTAATCTATCTAATGGCAAAAACTTTATTGAATCATGATTGTATTGTGATTCATTATTAATTAGATTGATTATTTTGTCGTGTGAATATGGTTGATTTTCTAATTCTATTGAATCTGATTTATATTCGATAAAATTATTTATAAGGATATTTATTTCTTTAATACACTTCACGATTGAGTCTCCTTTTTATATCCAAATGGAGCGTACTTCAAGTTGGGACTCGGGCGCATCATTTTTATAACGATTTTGTAACATGTATCACATTTATATCTTTGTGCGTGTTTACAGTAAAGTCACGTCATGGTTGTTGATTCGAGTTTTTTACTTGCCTGATAACTATGATAACTCTTTGTTTTCATAGAGTTAAAATTAGAGCGATTGGTTATTCGGTACGAAGTGTCATGGATAGGATCTGTACTACAAATTTTTACATCAATTTCACAACAACAAACATCAAAGTATTTTCTGCTAAGCGGTATTAAAAATAGGCATTGGTTCAATTCTCATCTCATAAACGATGGAGAACTTATCATTTAGCGTTACTATAATGGCTGGCTTTATAAGGTGAGACTTTCATTTTATCTATCTGAGTGTGATGCTATTCTCTCCATCTTGATTAATTTCAGTTCCCATATTATTGTTCCAATGTGGTAACCATAGGAACTTGTCTGCTATTTTTACAGCAATCATATTTTCATTTTCTAAGCTGACATCCGTTTCAGATACACGAGTAATGACATGGGATGGTTGGTTGTGAAAATAAGAAAGTCCAACAGAAACCCATTGCATCAAAAAACCATCATCTTTTTTTGGTGTCTTGAGAAGTGAAATTAATTGATTTTCAATATGTTGTTTATGATTTATTTTCCGATGACGGATGTTTTTTATATTCATATTTAGACGGTATTTATCATTTACAAAGTTAATGAAACCGGTGATGGCTGCTCTCTGACCAGGTTTGCTGTTCAGATAATGTTGTAATTCGTCTTGCCCTGGGTGTGCCTGCTGTTCGTTTTGACAGGAAATAAAAAATGATATTGCTGGGCGAAGAGCAAGACGTATAGAACGTAGCGTGGTTTGTTGCTTTGAATATTTATCAAACAAATAAGATCTGTAACTATCTATCATTGTGAGAAAATTAGTTTTTAAACTGGATTGCTCTATCATCTTATTTATCTGCTGAATTTCGGATGTCTCTTTTTTACGAGTCGGGTCTATCTCAATACCGTATTCTGAGTGAAGCCAAGAAACGGGCTTTTTGGCACGACGTAATGATTCAATCCCAAATAATTCAACAAGTTGTTCCGATGATGGCAAATCCTCAAAGCTATTATCTAACTGAATAAAAAATAATAGATGCTTGCCATTCTTTGTGAGAGTAGAACCGTTTTGATTGTAGTTAGATTAATATAAGCACCAATGTCTTGTTTGTTGGTTGTACTTCGTCCAGGGCTGGTGCTGCGTTGACTAAAGTAATTATTGCTGAAAGACAAGTACCAAGGTTGGTCTAACTACAATCTTTCTTGGGTATAGCTTGTTGATATATTTTATAC
>SAAR01000303.1 GCA_009916335.1 Erysipelotrichia bacterium
GGCAGTTATCGTTATTTGATTCCCATATGCTGTTCCGGCACTATTTATAGCATAAGCTCTTAAATGATATGTCGCTCCTGGTGTGAGTCCAGTAATATTACTAATAAAACTACCAGTTCCAGAACCGTTTATTAGCTTATTATCTGATGTAGTAGGATTCTGATTTGTATTCCAACATATACCTCTTTCACTAATTGCTCCACCCCCATCATATGAAATGATTCCACCACTTATTGCTGTATTTGATGTGATGGATGAACATGGTGTTGTAGTCAGAATAGGTAGAACTGATAAGGTGGATAACACTAATTGATTACCATATGCTGTGCCAACAACATTTATAGCAAATGATCTCAAATAATAAGTTGAACCTGGTATTAAACCAATAATTATACTTGTATAGCTTCCTATTCCTGATCCGTTTGAAATTTTGCTATCATTTATTGTCGGGAATTGATTATTACTCCAACATACACCCTTATTTATCACAGGAGCTCCTCCGTCATCAGGAATGATTCCTCCACTAGTCGCAGAAGTTGATGTAATATTCGTTGGTATTGCTGTTTCGATGGTTGGAAGCACTTTAGGAGGATCTTTCTTACATCCGTTGTTTAATACAGCAATAAACAAAACGAACAGACACAATGATATCTTTAAACTGACTCTCATATTGTGAAATTTTAATCTTTCTATCGTTAAAAAAAAGACACCAAAACCTACGAACTCCCTTACCTGGCTTGAAAGTTGAGCCAAATTGAACAAAAATCAATCATGCTAAAGTTATTATAATTAATTTATTCGGGCAAAATTTATTAACCCTTTTTTCTAAGTACATGACAAAAATTTAAATATATCAATTTTACAGTTAGAGTAAGGGTTTAAAAGATAGTCAGATACAAGGTCAAGGCCATATTTAAACAAGCTCACTGCACGCCGTTTGTGTTTTAACATTCTTATCTTTTTAATATGTTCATTCCGGTATATACCAATACAATAACACCAGGTAAAGGCTACAATTACGATCGAAAGGAGCTTTCCAATCCTTTCAATGTCGCTCAAATGGGTCTGCTCGATATTGAATCCACTGGATTTCAGGGCTCTGAATGCCGTTTCTATTTGCCATCTTTTTTTGTAAGTCTCCAATGCTTTTTCAGGATTGCAGAATGATACAAGTATCTGTAGCTCGGGTTTACCATCTTTGTTCATTACACAGGAACCAGAAAGATAACATTGCTGATTATTAACATAGTATATATTTTCCAAATGCTTGCTCTCATTAACACGAAGATCACTAAACAACCAACTGACCCTTATCTCTTTACCATGACGAATGGCATGGAAATTTCCTCTTATACGCAGGTGGTATCTTATCTTCATCGTGTTGAGATATTCAAGCCAATCTTCTCCCACAAACTCCCTGTCTGCAACAAGGTAGTTGATGGATTCGTAACCAAACAGGCGAATGAAACGGTTGACTATTGCTATCCTTTCTGCTGTATTGGAGTTACCTCATTTTGGCATCATTTCTATCCAAACTTCCAGTTGGTCCTGTCCATGGAGAGCGTATAAGGTCCCTTGTGGGGAAGCAAGCCAACAACAAACCTTGCTATTATGTCTAAATCAAGCACATACTCAGCCATGAAACGCTGTATCCTACGCAAAGAAGAAGAACTGTCTGCTCTTGTCTCGAATGCTGACGCTAACTTGCTGAATGTTACTGTTTTCACTTTGCAGAGTGAACATATCATCAATCCAAAGAACTTTATTCTTGCCATGTTCATACTTTTCCCAAAATGGGCGTACAGTTTATGGCTTATTTCATTATTTTTGTACCGGGCCCTGGAATTATATCTCATAGAAAAAAGTCAGAAGTTTTCCTTAAAGATACTAATTTTCAGGGCCCTTTGCAAATATAATTACCTAAATATCAGCATAGTAAATGATGTTTTCTTAAAAAATGTCATGTACTAAATCATTTTTATTATATTTACCTAAACTTGAAATCGAGAAGTATCTTAGATCTACTTAAAAAACATTAAATACACCAATGATAATTCTGATTTTATAGTACCAAAAAATAAACCCGTACAAAAGTATGTTTAGCCAACAATATTTCAGGAGCTAACTTTAATTTTTGTTCATATATAAACTAGTTATGCGGCACTCTAAAAAACGATACAGCAGTTATAATGTGAAAATTTTAAAAATATGAAATACGATAAATATCAACGAAATCACGTCATCGTAAAAGGTCGCGAACAAGCTTTGACGGAATTTGTAAATAGTTCGACTGTTATCAATGGGAAAAGAGTTAGACACAAATTAAAGAATTCTTATTCTTCAAATAGCGAAGATGCTTTAACTTGGTCGTGTTTTGACACATTACGTAAATACAAGACTGAGAATCTTGTTGATGCTTTAAATGAAATTTTGGAAGATTCTTTTAGTGGCAATAAACTTTTCAATTTTAAACAAGAGAATAATATAACAGTTGAGATTGGTAAAGAATATATCGCACCGACATTGAAAACCCAAAAAAATAAAAATGAGAAAACGGAAGTAGATGCTAGCATAGAAACGGATGATAAGTTAATCTTTATAGAAGCAAAGCTGTACTCGCTTATAAGTTTTCCTACAGATATTCAGCCATATAATCAAATTGCAAACAAATTAAGAATTGGGTTAGACTATTCTCGAAAAAACAATAAGCAATTTTATTTCATATTTCTTGATATTGCACCGCTAGAAAAATTATCATTACGAAAACCTAAGACTGAAGCAGAACAATCTAGTCATGATTTTGCTGATAAATGGAAAAGTGCATGGTGGTTTAGTTATTACAGAAATCATAGAAGTTTAAAACCATTAAAAGAAGTATTAGGAGACATTACAAATAATGGTGATGAGTTAAAACAATTGCAACAAAGAATGGGTTGGATTTCGTGGGCAAGTTTATTTAAGATAGTTTTAAGAGCGGCAATAAAATGAAACAAAAACAGAAGAGCGACCGCATAACAAAGGCTATATGCAATAAGGGTTTCAGAGGTAATTTAAGCATACTGCCCCGCTCAAACTTCGGTGTAAGTGGACAGGAAAGAAGCACGCAATCCCTTACTGCATATAGCCTAAACCGTTTGCAGTAACTTCAAAATACTCTCCCTCTTCATTTAAATATTATTTAAATTCTTAAATATAAGAGTATTCTCAAATTCACTTGCCTTTTCTTGAGCATACAAAAGCTCTTTCCTTAGTATTCCAATTATCTCAGATTTCTCCATCTCATACAGCTCTTTAGGAATATTCTTGCTTACAGAGATATATGCTTTGCTTCTTGGATTATTGAATCGGTCATAACCATTGGTTTTTAAAAGTAATTTTTTGAATGAATCTTTTAAACTATCTGTTATTTGATCAGGTTTCGAATTGGCATAATTTTCATGTGCCAGATTTATTTTTAGTGTTTTCCCTTGGAATTGAAATCCTATACGAAAATTTTCATTATTGTTTGTGAAGGTTTTTAGATAAAATTGAATATTAGCATTCCCTCTGGTTTCCGATAATTCATAATTAAAGCCATCAGCAAACTGGTTTGCTAAATCTTTTATAAAAGCTTTTTGAAAAATTGTTTCTAGCTGATTAGCACGTATATAGTCTTTAATTATATCCGCTTGTTTGTTTTTTTCGTATTTCTTCTTAGACCCATCTGTAAAAACATTTTCAAAACGTCTATGGTTATTAACAAACTGATTATAGACATAAACCAAGTTATCAAGAGTTTGAATGTACTCTTTAATAAAGATTGTTTCTTTTATGTTTTGTGTGGATATTCCGTCCCATAGTATACCACCATTCCGCTGCATAGTATACCACTATTCCGGACCATAC
>SAAR01000304.1 GCA_009916335.1 Erysipelotrichia bacterium
GTCTACTATTTCACGCAATCTAAAAAAGTAACCATAAAAAACCATAAAAAAAAGCAGGTGTCATTATACACTTGCTTTTTGATATGTATTCAATTGATTTTCATATTCATCAAGGATAGTTACCATTTCCTGATAAGCAGTCATCTTCGCTAAACGATCTTTTACAATATGAGAAGAAGGTAAGCCTTTGATATACCATGTGGCATGTCCTCGCATTTCTCTAATACCTACATATTCACCTTTTAAATCACACAGTTTTTGTGCATGTTCTTTAGCTAATGCAAACTTTTCTTGATAGGATACACTTTCACTAACCACACCTGTTTGTAAATAATCAACGCATTGTTTAATAAGCCAAGGATCCCCTAAGATCCCTCTTCCAATCATAACTGCATCACATTTTGTTTCCTCTAACATACGTTTCATATCAGCGACAGATTTAATATCACCATTTGCAATCACAGGAATAGAAACTGCTTCTTTGACTTGTTTAATAATATTCCAATCCGCTTTTCCTTCATACATTTGCACCCTTGTTCTTCCATGTACACAAATAGCACTAGCACCAGCTTTTTCTACCTTTTTAGCAAGCGATACAGCATTGATATGTTCCTTATCCCAACCTGCTCGCATTTTCACACTGACAGGTTTATCAACTGCCTCAACCACTGCTTTTACAATGGCTGCTGCATGATCCTCATCTATCATCAAGGCACTACCAGCGTTTGCTTTAATTACTTTATTAACAGGACAACCCATATTAATATCAATAATATCACAGTCTGTTTCTTTATCTAATAGCTTTGCGGCATAGACCATACTATCAATATCATGTCCAAAAATCTGTAAACTCATAGGGTGTTCTTCTGCTAGAACTTGTGTCATATTTAATGTTTTTACATTATCATAGAAAAGTGCTTTATCACTGACCATTTCTGCACAGATAAGCCCTGCCCCAAACTTCTTACAAATACTTCTAAACGCTGCATTAGAAATTCCTGCCATTGGTGCAATCACAATAGGATTGGCAATTTCAACATCTCTAATCTTCCACATACTAGTTATTTTTACCCATTACTATTTGTTTTAGTTCTTCTTCATTAAACTGATAGGAATTTCCACAAAACTGACAATTCACTTCACAACCATGATCCTTTTCAATCATATCCTTTAAATCAGCAACACTCAAAGTTGTTAATGCTTGATACATTCTTTCCCTAGAACAGTTGCATTGAAAATGAATTTTTCTTTCTTCTAACACTTTAACATCATCGTATAAGCTTTTCAATATACCTTCTAACGTATTTCCTTCTTGTAATAAGGTAGACATTGGCTTTAATGTTTTAATGATTTCTTCACTAACACAAATATCTTCCTCTGTTGCATCAGGCATCATTTGAATTAACAATCCACCACTTGCAATAATGTTATTGTCATTTTCAACTAATACACCAACAGATACAATTGATGGTGTTTGTTCACTAAGAGCGAAGTAATAAGCAAAATCATCGCCAATTTCCCCTGTTTGCAAAGCAATTTTTCCACCAAAATCTTCTTTTAATCCCATATCCTTTTTAACTTCTAAATACCCATTTTTACCAACAGCCACACCAACAGCTAATTTATTCGTATCGTTGTATTGGTAATGAACATGTGGATCACCGACAAAACCTCTTACACTACCATCACTATATGCATCAACCATGATTGTTCCAATGGGACCACCACCATTAATTGTAATATTTAATTTTTCCTTATTACTTTTTAAGTTACTACCCATCATGACACCAACACTTAATACACGCCCTAATGCTGCACTGGCTGTTGGCCATAAATCATGACGCTGTTTCGCTTCTTGTACAATGGCTGTTGTATCACAAATATATATACGCACTCTACCTTCTCTTGCTAATGCTTTTAATAATCGACTATTCATCATCATACACCTCTTTTTGCTTACCTATTATAGCATGGCTATAAACGAAAAGAAATCTCTTTACATAAAAATAAAAGCAGCTCTTTAAGAACTGCCATTACTTAGTTTTTCGTATCATCAAGTGTTTCTTTTACTTCTTCATCAATAGCACTTATTGTACTAGTTTCTTCATTCACTTTTTCTACACTTTCCTCTTTAACACTCTCTTGTTTTGTTTCAGGAGCAGTGATACTTCCATATTGTACAAGGTTATGAATCTGTTCACTTGTCAATGTTTCTTCTTCAATCAATGTTTCTGCAATTAAATCTAACAGACTTCTATTTTCTGTTAAAATCTTCTTACACTGTGCATAACATTCATCAACGATCTTACGCACTTCTTTATCAATTTCACTTGCTACACCAGCTGAATAATCATTTCCACTTGTGTAATCTCTACCTAAGAATACATTTCCTTGTGGATCTGCATATTGAATTGGTCCTAAACTAGACATACCAAAGACACGCACCATCGCTTTTGCAATTTTCGTAATCTTTTCAATATCATTCGCTGCACCAGCACTAATTTCTCCAAAAACAATCTCTTCAGAAACACGTCCACCTAATAAACCGATAATCTGTGCCATGTATTCACGTTTTCTATGGAAATACTTTTCATTTTCAGGTGTCATTAAGTTATATCCACCAGCATCTCCACGAGGAATAATCGTTACTTTTTGCACATTGTCCGCATCTTCTAATTTAATACCAATCACTGCATGCCCTGCCTCATGATAAGCAACCAAACGTTTATCTTCTTCGTTGTACTTTTTCGATTTTTTAGCTGGACCCATGATAACACGATCAATCGCCTCATCTAAATCGTCCATCGTAATCTCTTTACGTTCTTCTCTAACTGCCAAAATAGCTGCTTCATTTAAAACATTTTCCAAATCGGCTCCAGAGAAAGAAGGAGTACGTTTTGCTAAATTTTCTAAGGATACATCACTAGCCAATTTCTTGTTTCTAGCATGTACTTCAAGAATTTCTGTACGTCCTTTTTTATCAGGTAAGCTAACCGTAATCTGACGATCGAAACGACCACTTCTTAGTAGTGCAGGATCTAATACATCAGGACGGTTTGTCGCTGCGATTATCACAATTCCTGTATTTTCTGCCATACCGTCCATTTCAACTAGTAACTGGTTTAAGGTTTGTTCACGTTCATCGTTTCCACCACCCATACCAGCTCCACGCTGTCTACCAACGGCATCAATTTCATCAATAAAGACAATACAAGGTGCTGCCTGTTTCGCTTTTTTAAACATATCTCTAACACGACTTGCCCCAGTACCAACAAACATTTCCACAAAGTCAGAACCAGAAATAGAGAAGAATGGTACATCTGCTTCTCCTGCCACTGCTTTTGCTAATAATGTTTTCCCTGTTCCTGGAGGACCTACCATCAACATTCCCTTAGGGATTCTCGCTCCCATTTCAGAGAATTTTGCTGGATTCTTAAGATAATCAATAATTTCTTTTACTTCTTCTTTTTCCTCATCACAACCAGCAACATCTTTAAAGCGAACTTTAATGTCCCCTTCTACTTTGGCTCTTGATTTAGAAAATTCAAAGGCTTTATTTTGTCCACCATTCCCCATTTTTGAGAATAGCATAAATACAAGTCCAACCATTACAACTAATGGCAAGAAATTAAGCACAATGTTCAAGAACACATTGTCATCACTAGGCTGAAAAACTTCTACTTTGTTTTTCTTTTCTGATAGAACTTCTTCTAACCAATTAATATTTTCATCTGTTTTAGGTAAAGTAACACTAAATTTCGTCGCTACTTCTTCCCCTTTTTTGTTTTCACTAATGTAACTTCCTGATACATCAATGATCACTTCTTTAATACCTACGCTTACATCGCCAAACTCCATTTTTTCTG
>SAAR01000305.1 GCA_009916335.1 Erysipelotrichia bacterium
ATAAAACATATCAGGTTCAAGAATGGACGTCACGTCATTGATGGCTGTAGATTCCATTAGAAGCATGCCAATTACAGCTTTTTCGGCAGCAATGTTGTGCGGAAGGCTATAGCTGCTTGTATCTCCTGCTTTGATTTTCTGTTTGCTCATTTTGTTTCGATTTTATTTTGTTGTCATTATTTGTTCGTTCCCACCGTCTTATAGCTGCCCTCCAATCCTTCATTTTATTTTTACCAATCATCCAGCCCTTTGAGGTGTAGAAGTCGACAAAGCATGCTGCATCAACCAAGTTATTCCTTTCTAAGCAAAACATCTTTACATCTTCGACTGTAGGGGGAATAAAAGCGCTAGCTTTTCCCATATATGTTTTTTCTTTAATTTTGTTTTCTTTTTTTTTATTTATAGCATTGCCTTCGCAATCCGCTGGCAATGCGTTCGCATTTGACCATCTGTAATTAGCAGATTCTCTCGCTTTTATGGACTTTTCTTTTCGTTCATTTAAGCGTCGGTCAACACTTTGTGATTTAAATTCGCCATCAGTTACAACAAATAAACCAAAATCGCAAATTACACTTTTTACAACACTAGTATCCACTCTAAAATCGTACGCAATGCCTTCGTAATCCGTTCGCAATGCGTTCGCATTTGCATACAAAAGTTCGACGATTGCCCAAAATACGCCGTACCCGATCATTCCGTGCCTCCGGATCATTCGCTTGATTTTTTCATCCTGCAAGGTATCGTAGTCGTGCGGGAAATAATATGAGTTATTCATGGATTAAACCCCTCCTTTCTGCTTCAAGTACGTATGATTTATGAGCTTCAATAAATATTCCTTCTGGTACACCAGCCAGACTACCTAAGCTTCTTTTCCGGGAATCCTTAGATCGTTCAATACGGACTAATAATTCGCTATCAGAGATGTATTGCAAACCATTATCGTTATATTCAATACATTGCACTTTGTTTGATTGCTTTTTTTGAACAAATAAATCATGTATTCCTCTTAATATTCGAGAAAATTTAGTACATTTGGAGTGTCCGGCTACTACTAATTGCCCTTGCTTCCCGGCGGGGCTTTTTTTACGTTTACGCATAACTACTTCCCCCTCCTTTTTCCAGCAAGCTCTAGAGCTAAATCAGCATCAACTATTATTTTTCGGCCGATTTGCTTTATTGCAGCATCTATTTTCCCACTTGCCTTAATTCGTGCAGCTGTAGCAGTTGAACACCCAAAGATTCGAGCAATACCGGCATATCCATATACAAATTTATCAGAAACAACTTCCTGTTTTTGCGTATGAGAATCTGCGAGTCTAGAAAGTTCCAAAAACTGAGATCCAGTCATTTGCCAAATAGGCATATCCAAAAGTTTCATTGTTACTATTTTTAATATTATTGCGTTCAATAGCCTGCAGGTCTACTGATGTGCTTTGATATTGTAAAGGTAGGCTTCCCTTGTAGTGCAAATTCGTGCAGTAATTAAAAAAAACAATGGCCAACTATTTACTAGTCAGCCATTAAACAAATTATTTTCGTGCACATTTGGTGCAATATTTATTTTTTGAAGTTATAATGCATTTAATGAGTCTATAAAATCAACATTAATTCCACTATCCTCAGTTTTAAGATGTTTTTTATTGATACGTCGGATCCCTCTACTATATACTTTCTCAACCTGGAGGATCCAATTATTTTTTGTCTCTCTGTTTGTTATTTTATCTGATAAAACCTTCATGAGGTAGAAAAACCTATCTTTCTCTCCACATTTTAAAACAAGCTTTGAAATTTGCGGAGCATTAAGACAAGTAAACAAAAACTGTTCAGAGACACTTTCCCATTGTTCCCCATTACAAATATTGTAAACTTTGGCAATAGTTTCCATTGAAAAAATTGGTTTATCGACTGTTACTTTTTCTGCTAATGAAGGTAATCTATTCTCGTTATCTATTAAATAACGTTCAAAAATATTAGGCTCACGCCCATTAAGCAAAACCCTCTCACTCGTTGCCATATTTCTTAATGCCAAATATTTTTGAGCGTCGTCTTTGGATAGAGTTCCAATGTGTTCTTTAAGCATAGATATCATTTCGGCAAAGGACTCTTTTCGTTCTTTGTCGAATCCCCATTTATTAGCATGATTTACGAGCCAAACAGCATATAGCTTCATCTTTTCTTGTTTTGAAACTAAACGTTTATTAATCTCTGCTTCGGTAATATAAAAAAGAAGTATTCCTTTAACAAGTTTTTCTTCATCACCCTCGTTTTGAGAGCAATAGCGTGTAAAACCTACAAAATCATCTATTATATTCATTCTTGAATTTCATTTAATATTTTATTAAGTTCCTCTTTTGATAATGATTTTAACATATAGACAACTTGATCTATTTTTGAAAAAGTATCCCAGCAATCAATCGCTTTATCACGATCGGCATCACTTAGCCCAATATATGGCTTCATACTTGCGTAAGAAGAATGTCCGGTTATTGCCATCACCTGCTCCGGTGTAGCCCCTAAGGAAAGTGAATTACACACAAAAGTCCTTCTAGCACAATGGGTGGTAAGTAATTCCCATTTTTTATACGTTATATTCTCTCTTGTACCTCCAACATAGAAAACAATATCAACCGGCTCATTTAATTCAGCCAGCTCTCCAAGCTCCTTCAGATACTCATTAAATTTCTGATTGCTTATGACCGGAAGAGCTTTTCCATTTGGAAATTGTATATCATTATATTTTCTCAATATCCCCTGACTATATTTATTCAACTTTATTCGAATTGTATCATGTGTTTTTTGAGTTACAATATGCAAATAATCTCCTTTGATTTGTGTTCTTCGTAAAGAAAATACATCAGAGTATCTTAATCCTGTTGTTGCTTGAAAAATCCATACATCTTTAATTCTCTGCAAATACTGTTTATTTTCAGGCACCTGATAGTTATATAGTTGCATAAACTCATTCCAGTCCAAGAATACAATTTCTTTATTAACCTCCTTCAATTTAGGACTATATCCTATCACTTTTTTATCTGATATATATCCCTTATCCTCTGCCCACCGAAGAAACCAAGCAAAATTTGCAAATGCTTTTTTGTTGCTAATATTTCTGTACCCAACAGTATTGGTGAGATACTTTTGAAAAAACTGCATCTTTTCTTCAGTCAGTGAATTAAATGTTAGTTTTTTGTCGAATTGAATCAAGTGGTTTTTTAGGGTTACAAACTTTTTTACAGTTTGTTCAGACCATCCATTTAAGTCGCAACCATCAGATACAAATCGATCAAAAACAGGATAAATCGATTCATCATCAATACTTGGACTTTTCGTTTTCCCCAATTTCTCGTTCACAAACTGTTTAAGAAATTCCTTTTCAGGAATAACTCCCATCGATTCGCATGACTTGAAACAGTCTTCAACAGAATTTTCATAATCTTGAATGGATCTGTTTATCACTGCTGCAGAGATTTTTTCTTTGCCATTAAGATGTGTTGTGCTTTTTAAAGCTCTTTGCAATGCGCTATCCCATTTTGAAGGTTCAGCATAATAACCAACAAAAAAACCAACTTCATGTGTATTCCATCTGACACGAAGCATAACCTGGCCATTCGTCTTTATAAAGGCTCGTAAATTTCTCCGTATATTCATTTTATTTAAAATTAAAGGGGACTAACTGCACAAATTTAGTCCCCTTTTTTGTGATATCAAAGGATTTTCTATGATATTTCACACAATTCATAAATATTTATATACCTGATTCACAGAGCAATTAAATATAATTTGATATTGCATGATTCTATAGGTTGTGCTCCCTTCAGCCGCACAAACAGAAATCCTTGCAAGTTTACTTGCAGGGATTTT
>SAAR01000306.1 GCA_009916335.1 Erysipelotrichia bacterium
GGTGCAACGTCGTTTTTTTCAAGAAACATAATCATATAAATTGGAGCGTATACTACTTTGGCACTAACTCTCATATTATCATTGTTAAACACAACAGCCTCGACAAGTTTATATTCATCACAGTCCATCATGTTAGATAAGGCATGGTGTACATCATAGTCCTTTCCTGATTTCACTTCAATGGGCAATACCTTACCACCAATTTCTACCACAAAATCCAATTCACCACGCTTCTTATTATTATAGTAATAAGGTTCTAATCCATGTGCTATCAGCTCTTGCGCCACAGCATTTTCATATATTGAGCCGAAGTTAATATCTTTATCGCCTTTTATGATTCGCAACTGAATACCTTCGGCATATTGTGCAGCTAGTAGCCCTACGTCACTTTGAAAGAGTTTGAACAAATTTCGTGAACGAGCAAGCAACAATGGTATCTTTGGCTCTTCAACATTATAAACGGGCAATGCCACACCAGCATTTTTCAGCCAGAGAAAACTGTTTTGATAACGTTCAAACTTTGCATTTTCATTTAAACGTTTCAAAATAAAGCGTTTATTCTTTGCATTAAGTTCAGGCGGAATAAGGTTAAAAATCTCTTCTATATAAAGTTTATTATCCGGATCATATTGAGCTATATCACGCTTATATAAACGAATTATATCCTGCTGCACAACCATGACCTCTTGCAAATTATTACTCTCAATATATTTGTTCACCGCAGCAGGCATTCCCCCCACAACAAGGTACAAACGAAATAGTTCCATTATCTTGTTATGAACAAACTCATCTACCGGCATTCTATTTTCCCAAGCCTTGCGCAAAGCCTCAATCACTTTTTCATTGATGCCTACGCACGAGATAAATTCTTCAAAGTCAAGTGGGTACATATCTTTAACTCCCATATACCCTACCGGTTCCGAGCGCAAATTCTTCAATTCAACACCTAACAGAGAACCACTTAAAATATAGCGATACGAACCTTCATCTACTAAAAATTTAATCGCTGTAACAATCTCCGGACATTTTTGCACCTCATCGAAAAAGATAAGCGTTTCGCCTTTGATGAGAGGCAAAGTTGTCATGGCTGATAAGCGAAGTAAAATATCAGCGCTATTCTTCGCATTTTTAAAAACGTCAACCGCATCGGGATTATCGACAAAATTTATCTCCACAAAGCTTTTGAACGATCTGCCAAATTGGCGAATGGAATATGTTTTACCAATCTGCCGGGCACCGGTGATAAGCAGAGCATTACGAGTAATCTCGTAATAGTCCCTAATATAACTATCAATTTTCCTTTTCAGCATAGCATTTCCATTTTTCCAATACGAATATAGCCATTATCTTCCACTTTTCCAATACAATTCGAGGTGTTTTTTGCCGCTTTTCCAATAATAGCCCGATATGTTTAGATGATTCCTTTTGATCTTGTCCTGAAAAAGGATTCTTCCATCCGCCCGACTTATAAAGAAAAGCAATCTTTTGATTCAAATTGCCTCGCCTTATCTGCAAAGAATCAATTTGTGGCTCTACTTCATTTAACTCATTAATTTGCAGCTGACTGTTACCTACATGGTATCTTAACTGAAGCTGCTGATTTTTGGCAAAAGAATAAATCAGGCGGGAACGCAAACGAGGAGTCAACTGGTCTTCTCTGTCACCACCGTGCAAACGATATTGTACGTATGATACGCCCGGACCAACTAATTCACATTCACTGAAAAATCGTATAAATCTTCTTTGCTATCGGTTAAGGTCGAATAATTTGGTTCCTTGTATCCATAAGTATACGAGTTATTAGTGTAGTTAGCCCCCAAGCTCGTTTCCCAAAACTGATTTTTACTCAAATGAAAATAACCGTATAGCTCCATGTCTGTTTTCCATCCGGACTGGTCTGTACTTTTAAAAATCATTTTATATACCCAAAAACCTATTCAGAAAAGATTTTAGTTTTTCTATTACTGTTATTTTCTTTTCTGCATACTGATTATTAGGAGCAAATGGATCAAGCGGTGGTAATAGTTTTGTTATTGCCGTGCCTGTTTCGGAAACAAAGCCATCGCGGAAAGCATTTTTTATAAAAGTTTGTGTTTCTGTTTCATTCAAATCTTCTTCAGCAATAATACGATTTAGTTCCTCCAGCTTCTTTTCATCCACATATTTTCGCCAATCATCGTGTACATCTGTTGCAGGTGTAAGTGAATCAATGAATTGCTTTATCAAGTCCTTCTTGTTTCGAAGTTCCATGCTTGAATCTATCGCTTTGTTTATTGACACCACAAGCTCCTTATCCTTTAAATGACTATCGTGATATTTCCGTATAAGTTCCAGAATGTAATCAATATTAATTTCAACCTGTCTTATTAGTTCCATTTCAAACACAATATCATCATTTACATTTTCACTATCAACCTTATGTCTATTACGAAATTCATTATAAAGATCAATATAAACACTGTGATAATCCTGCACATCACGTTCGCTCAAAATTCCACCCGTAGCAAACTCATCAAATGAAGAAAGGATATTACGCAATTTCAATATTCCACCATACAGTTTGATAAACTCCTTTTGTGCTTTTTCACCAACAATTGGCTCATTAATAGGGTATTTTTGCAAAAGTTCGGCAATCAATTCTTCATAACCACGTACTGTATTCCCCTTTTGGTCCTCGTAACCATAATAATAATCATTATACGATTTGAGCAATACAACACCTCCTTCTTCTTTATCACCAAAAAGAGCTATACTTTCATTGGTAGCCTGAACCAAATCGCGGAAACAAACAATATTTCCAAATGTTTTTACCGAATTGAGAATACGATTTGTGCGACTAAATGCTTGTAACAATCCATGCAACCGTAGATTTTTATCAACCCAAAGCGTATTTAACGTAGTTGCATCAAAGCCCGTTAGAAACATGTTTACCACAATAAGTAAATCTATCTCACGATTCTTGACCCGTTGCGATAAATCTTTATAATAATTCTGAAACTCGCTTCCTGTGTTATAGCTCATTCCAAACATTTCATTGTAATCTAATATGGCTGATTCCAGAAAGTCGCGACTACTCTGATCCAGCCGGGCTGTATCATCAAGGTTATCATCGGGCAGTGCACCATCAGGCACTTCCTCATTCGGTGCATAAGAGAAGATAGTTGCAATTTTCAATCGCTGTGCTTCAGGTAAGTCCTTCTGTTGACGTTGAAATTCCTTGTAATACATTTTACACACATCAATTGAGGCTGTGGCAAATATGGAATTAAATCCGGCCAAACGTCTTTCTTTCAACTGATAAAAAGAATTACGCTTCGTTTTTTGGTCAAAATGTTCAAGAATATATTTCACAATATTGCTTATGCGCTGTGGTGCAGCTAATGCCCGTTCGCGGTCAATATTCCATACTTTCTCATCCTGAATATTTTCCTGTTCGCGCATGGTACTAACGTAATCAATGCGAAATGGCAACACATTTTTATCAGTAATGGCATCTACTATGGTGTAAGTATGCAACTTGTCACCAAAGGCCTGTGTCGTCGTTTTTAAATTGGGATTGCCACCCGAAGGTGAATTAACAACAGAAATAGGTGTTCCCGTGAAGCCAAAAATATTATATTTTTTAAACTTCTTGGTAATCATCGTATGCATTTCTCCAAATTGCGAACGATGGCATTCATCGAAAATAATAACAAAGCGACCCGTATAAGCCGCATGAGTGGCATTTTTCTTAATGAAAACAGCCAGTTTCTGAATAGTAGTAACCCGTTGGCGGAATTAAAAAGATAATATATTGATGTTTAAAAAGTTGTGCATATTATTGATTTATAGTATATTAGAGATGGTCAAACCTTTAATAT
>SAAR01000307.1 GCA_009916335.1 Erysipelotrichia bacterium
GAAACTGATTAAACAGATTCAGGCAATCAGTGATAACACACACAAAAGCTTTTCAGCCTTTGCTTTTGCGGCAGCTACCGCCGCAAGGGATACAACCCGGCTTTATGTCTCTGAGATCGAAACGGGTGATTTCTTGGTAAGGCCGGATGTATACGCAAGAACAAGCACCAGTGCTATCTGTGATGCCATAATGACATACATAGAGCTGGTATCAGTCTCTGATCCGTATACAGACCTGTTAAGCCCTATCTACAGTGAACTCATACTTGATGGAGCGCCACAGGCCAAGCGAAACGGGCAGTTTTACACACCTGATTCTGTAGCTACAGCCGTTGCCGAAATGATGGGGAACAGAGTCAACATCATAGAGCTTGATATGTGTTGTGGTATGGGAGCTTTATCACTCGCAAGAGCTAAATACAAACTGGAGCAAGGCCAGCAGATAACCAAGATGATTTGCATAGATCTTGATGATGTGGCTATAGCCTGTTGTTTTGCTCAGTTGGCGTACAACAACCTAATGAATACGGTGATCCACTCTATAGAGCTATGCTGTAGAAACGCTATCACTGATTACAATCAAGGTTATGAAACGACAATCAGTTATCGTTTAAAGATTAATGAAGCTAAAAAATACCGTCAAGAAATGGAATATTTAGATTTAGCAACAGGGTGATAAACCCTGTTTGCGACATTGATAACTTAATTATCAGTTGTGATTATTAAGTAAGATTTAGTATGCATTATTAGAGAGTGGCGTATTTACTGGATTTAAAGCGGCTACATCAAATTCCTTTAAAATAATAGCAGCGACTCTATTTTTTAATTTATCGTTATCTATTGACTTTCTCTTTATTTGTTTTAATTACAAATGTGAGGCTATCAATAATGATGCCTCGCTAAATATTAACTAATGAATAATGGAGATTGTTATGAAAAGAACAGAAAAGTATTTTAAAAGAAAAGCAGAGCAAGTATTAAATGCGTTATTTGGAAAGTGTAATTTAGTTTTATTAACAGGTGATACTGTTTTATGCGGTAAAGTTGTTTCTGAATTGAAAGCTAAATCCTCATTAGAAAGGAAGGTAAAAACACCCAAACAAAACACAAAGACTATTTACAATCATAGATCAGAGTTGATTTTTGAATATGATATTGAACATCCTAAGTTTTCAGACTGTAAGAGTGTTGAAGTAGTATTCATTGAAAGAGCTGATTATACCTATAGAGATGGTGATATAAATATAGCTCTTGATGCTTTAAAAGATAAAGATATAAAAGTTGTTTTAACATCCAATAAAAGCAGAAAAGAAATTGCTTACCTCTTAAAAAATAGACCTATGAAGACTATTGAAGTCAACTACCTTGAAAACAAAGCTTCTAAGAGAACAGCAGCAAACAAAGAAGCTATAGAAGCATTTGACACGGTAGAAACGTTCCCTGATGAGATACCACTCCCGGAAGTAGATAACGATGATGTGTTATCGGAACAGGCAATTAATGACATGCTTAACATGTATACTGAAAAAAATAACACTGAGACTGATGATTTATTAAATGAGATTTCATATCTTAAATCTCAACTAAAGGAAGAAGAGGAAATATCTAACTGTGGAAGAAAGTTATTAGAAGAGGCTGATGAATTTATACAGGGATTGATTGCTGAAAATAAAAAACTAAAAGAAGAAGTTAAAGAATATTCCATTGATTTATTCAGATTAGAAATGATTAATGATTTGAATGAAAGTGATTCTACTATGTATAAAAAAGAATACAATCAATTAAAGGATGAGAAAGAAGCTTTAACGTTAAGAATAGAAACTCTGGAAGAGGAAAAGAATAAAGCAGATGAGGATTATGATTACATTGTTCTCGAAAACATGACTCTTCAAAGTGAAATAATAGGTTTAGAAAGAAAGATTGAAGAATTAAAAAAAGAGCATGATGAAAAGATTAATAGTCTATATGGCGAGTTAGAGTATATTATAAAAAAGAAGAAATAAAGGAAGTGATTATGAAAAAAGATTATGAGCACTTAGAATTATCGGAAGAAGACGATGAGATCTTACTTACTTGTGAGGATGATGATTGTGAAAATGAATCCAGTAAGGAAATGACCTTTGATGATTTCATTAATAAACAGTTTGATTTTATGGCTACTTTCAGTTTTGGTTTATTATTGGTATTGGCATTCATTATTTACTTGCCGTTCTTATTACTATCAACAACCGGGTTTGCTTTTTACAAGATGTTCAAAAAAGTATTCTAAATAATTAAAAGAGGGGGTTTAATTATCTTCTCTTTTTTTTAATTTATTTTCTCAATTAAACTTGACTTATAGTTAAAATATAATACAACATATCTATGAATAGAAATATTCATTACATTATAAACATTAAAAAAGGAAACATTATGAAAATAGAAAATATACAAGAAGAAATAAATACAGCATTTGAAGATAAAAGAATAGTAGTTGTGCGTGGTGGAAATATGTCTCACAGAGATGAGATTATGTTAGGCTTGAAGGATTTAAATATTGAAGGAATAGATAACATAGTTTTCTATAACGATTCTAATATTACAAAAGCTGCTCTCAGACGAGTAATGATGGAATCTATAAACACCTTATTTGTTTTTGACCATCTCGATATTAGTATATCTGAAAAAACTTATGACAAGCACTTTGGCGGAGAGGTAAATCAAATAAGAGGTATAGGTTATAGCTATTTTTCTATGGTAAACGATAACAGTTATGCAAATCGAATATTTGAAAAGCCATCAAATAACAACAAGGTTTTATCATTTACGAATGATAAGGTTTTTTTAAGGCCATATCTTGAACAACACACGAAAGAAAACTATGGCATAGAAGTTATCACAATAAAATAATAAGAGGAAATAAATTATGAATACAGTAAATAAATATATAAAAAATAAAACAACTCAAGTTAAAAAAGCTATATACTCAAGCAAAGTAATTATTTTAACAGGTGGAGAAGCCACAGGTAAAACTTCAATACTTAATCTATTGCGTAATAGCTCATCTAATACCAGATCAGAAAAACTTGATGCATGGAAGACTAAAGCATTTGGTTTAACATCTACAAAATTAAGTATTAACACAATCATCATTGATGGTATAGAACGTGATTGTCTTTTATTAGATGATTCGAGATTAGAGATAACTAAGCTTCACGCTCTAATGGACTATTTACGCTTTAAACATATCAGACTTGTTCTTACAACAACACTAAACCCTAAAGAGTTTAAAGAGCTGATTGGACATAAGCAGGTTAAAACATTTGTTTTAGAGCATGTTGAAGACGACAGTAAAGAAGACAAGGTTAATGCTCTTATGGATATGATTGCTAAAATCGAGCATGAGCTAAAGTCTCTTAAATCTGAACTGGCTAATGTTTAAGGTGATAAAATGAAATTAGATGAAAAAGATAATTTTGATTACGAAGAAGAGGAAGAGGAAGAGGAAGAGGAAGAGAAAACATCGTTAATGAGCAAGATTTATAATGGTGAACAACATGCAAAAAATGCTCTTATGGTGTCTGGTTTATTAATAGCTATTGTTAGTATCGTTCTTTATCTACCTTTCATGGTAGGTATCATAGGGTGGTTAATGATAAAAGAGTTTATCAAAATGGCGAAACAAGGGGCATAAGCCCCTTTGTCATTTCTCTAGTAGCACACCAATGTAAGACTCTCGTATTCACCCTCGTAACAAAAGCAAAAGTTTACCATTGAGACGATATTTGATATTGTTTCAGTATCGCATAACGAGGTCATAACGATGATGTCAGGTCTTGATGGTGGAAATTTTATCCTTAGCTCAATGGCTAAGGAAAGG
>SAAR01000308.1 GCA_009916335.1 Erysipelotrichia bacterium
ATTTTCATTTTCTTTAATTTTTATATCGGCAATTGCAGAACATATATCTAAAAAAACAGAATACGGTACATCATCCCCTCTTTTTAAAAAGTGTAAAGCTCTTTGTAATGAGGCGAATGGATTAACACTGATACGGGAAAGATTGTTGATACGAGTATCTATATAATGTGCAAATTCGGCTCTCATATCACATTTTAATACTTTAAAAACTTTCAGTTTTGTATTATAGATACATTCAAAGGCAATTTTTGTTGAATCAAAATCAAATCCATTGACTAGATTCTCAAGTGAAACATCACAAAATCTATCTCTATAAATAAGTTGATAGAGATCATTTTTATAACGATATGTATATGAATTATTTTCATATTCAAAATATTCTTTGTTTAAAGCATGATGCATAGTCTCACGATCATCTTTATTGGGAAAAAAAATATCTAAATCTCGAAAAGTATCAGCTTTGATACAAGAGCCGGCTAAATACATTTTAACTTCTTCTTTTTCAATCTCTTTTGTTACAAGCCTTTGGAAAAAGTTATTGAGTTTTATGACTATATTGTCCAAACGTTGATCAAATTGTCTTGCTGTTTCGAAATGAAGAAATGTTTCATAAGGTGCCCAAAAATTATAAATCATAACGATGTTCCTTAGATATTTTTATAGAAGTTTATTATTAGAACCCAAACTGCTAGTTGAACAGAAGAGCTTTTTTGTCATCACCATATACCCAATTATCAATACTTCGGCATTACTGATCTCTGCTCTCACATCATCTTTGATGCCAATCAACTTCAAATATTCATCAATCAAGCAATAAACTGTTATAATATCTCGCCTCCCACGGCTTTTTATGGAGTCTTCAAGCAATTTCCAAACCTCTTTGCTAACTAGCAGTTTGGGTTATTAGATTACTTGAATATTGCAATTCAAATTATAGCAATATAATGGCAATTCAAAGCTCTGGAATTTTTCATTTAATGAGTTTTTTTCAATAATTATTTTATAATTCTACTTTCCTCTTATATGAATCAAATATTTTAAAAGATAAAGATTATAGTGTGCACTTTAGATTGAATTTTTACATCTCTAATATGATCAACCTTTTCGCTCACAATAATTTTGTTGGCTGGGGACGTAAACGAACAGGGCGATTTGCTTTATGGTGTCATAAAATTTTTGGCGGAAAGTTAACCCTTCTTGAAGACGGCTTCATCCGCTCTCTAGGTCTTGCGGCAGATGATTCTCCTGGTTTTAGCATCGTAGAAGATGATGTAGGAATTTACTACGATGCAACAGCTCCTTCACGTTTGGAGCATCTTTTAAACACTCACGACTTTGAGTATGCCCTAGAACTCATGCAAACAGCCAAAGACGCTATAGCTCTTATAAAAAAGCATCATATTTCAAAGTACAATCACGCGCCAGATATTGATGAAAACTATTTCCCAAAGGATGGTAAAAAACGCATCTTGATCATTGCGCAAACATTGGGTGATATGTCGCTAAAGTATGGGATGGCTGAGCAATTTATCACCGATGAACTTATCCAAAGTGCGCGTGATGAAAACCCTGATGCGCATCTTTACCTTAAAATCCATCCCGATGTTTTAAGTGGGAAGAAACATTCCGACATCGATATAGAAAAAGCAAAGCTTACAAGTAACATTATTTCTGAGGATGTGAACCCTATTTCGCTTTTAAAATGTATCGATAAAGTTTATACAAAGACTTCTCAAATGGGCTTTGAAGCACTACTACTCGGCAAAGAGTGTGTCTGTTTTGGTATGCCTTTTTATGCGGGATGGGGAGTCACGATAGATAAACTTACATGTAAAAGACGAACAAAAAAACGAAGTGTTGAAGAGATCTTTGCTGCGGCGTATATTTTATATGCACGTTATGTTGATCCTTATGCGAACAAAGAGGTAGACATCATCGAAGCTATAGAAAAAATTATTGAAATTAAAGAAAAAAAACTTTATAAAAAAGCTTATTTCTTTGGCTTTTCAAGATGGAAACACGGCTTTATGGAGCCTTTTTTTGTGGAGGAAAATTTTTCTAAACACCATTTTATTAACCCTGTTTTATGGCAAAAACACCTACCTTTAGCTATTAAAAAAGGGCTTGATGCACAAAGTCTTATCTATATTTGGGGGAGAAAAAGTTTTCCAGAAGTTGAAACATTTGCTAAAAAGCATCGTATATCTATTGCAAGAGTGGAAGATGGTTTTATTCGCTCAGTTGGTCTTGGCTCAGACTTAACGCGCCCTTACTCTTTAGTTGTGGATAACAAAGGTATATACTTTGATCCTACATGCGAGAGTGAGCTAGAGTCTATTTTAAATCATACTTTTTTCGATGATGTTTTGCTTGAAAGAGCTAAGCACATAAGAAGCTATATCTTAGAAAAAAAATTATCCAAATACAATCTTTATAAAAATAGAACTTTGTCTGATATACCAAAAAACAAAAAAATTATTTGCGTGATAGGTCAAGTGGAAGATGATGCTTCCATCCGTTTTGGAGCTCCTTGTATGAATAACCTCTTGTTACTAGAACAAGCACGAAAAGCAAATCCAGAGGCTTATATACTCTATAAACCACATCCGGATGTCTTAGCAAAAAACCGTAAAGGACATATCTCGCAGGAATCTATAAAAAAGTATGCAGATGATGTCATAGAAAAGATAGGTTTGGACAGTGTTTTAAGCGTATGCCATGAAGTTCACACGATGACTTCGCTAGTAGGCTTTGAAGCCCTGATGAGAGGTTTAAAAGTCGTTACCTATGGAGTTCCTTTTTATGCAGGGTGGGGTTTAACTGAAGACAAACAGGAGTGCCATAGACGAAAGCGTAAGCTTAGCCTTGATGAGCTGGTTGCTGGGACATTGTTACTCTATCCAAGGTATATTCATCCACAAACATTGAAATCATGCGATATAGAAACTTTTTTAGAAAATTTAGTAGTAAATTAAATATTCTGAACTAAAGTTAAAGTGCGTTTGATAATATCGTTCTAGTCAAATTGGTAATTGACGTATCTTGCATTTTAGGCTCAGGATTTTTTTCATTACTCCACAGTATGTAATCCACCTCTCCAGCAGGAGTACCAAAGCTTGCGTAAACACTAGGCATGATAGGCACATGATCGCCATACCAACAGAGTTTTGAGGGATAATTGTGCTCTTCTAATGTTTTTCGAAGAGATGCTATCATCCTATCGGCGTTGCGTAAATGTCTAAGATAGATTGTAAGATCATCGCATCCCTGAGGTGGAGGCGTTGTATAGAGATTTTTGATATCTTTTTCTTGCACTTTTTCAAGATGTAAAGGGCCGTGATTTTCCATCGTAATAACAAAGATAAATAATGGCTGCTTATTTATTTCAAGTACTTCTTTTATTTTGTTAGCCACTGCTATATCGCTGATATAAGGGCCAGAACGTTCTGACTCACTAAAAGCTTTGATATCTATGAATTCATCAAAGCCAAGTTTTGGGTAGACATGATTACGTTGATAAAATGTTATGGGATAAGGATGAATGGCTATCGTTTTATAGCCAATGCTCTTTAGATAGCTTGCAATATTTGCAACCCTCCATCCTTTGGCAATAGCACGGTAAGGATTAAAACGATGAACACCCAATGTGTGTTCATCGATGCCAGTTAAAAAGGCAAATTCACTTCGAACGGTATTGGCTCCCCATGCAGGCACTTTTAGTTTTCCATGCATGATGGCATCTGCTTTAAGTGTATCAAATTAAGTTGTTCAGCATAGTTTTGTGAATAATCTCCTTTCTCAGCTGCCAACTTTACAGCATCTAGCTGGACTTTTTTTGGCACTCCC
>SAAR01000309.1 GCA_009916335.1 Erysipelotrichia bacterium
GTAGCTATCTTTTTCACAACGTAAAGATAATCAAAACGATTTTTTAAAGGATTTTACCTTTGACAATGGAGAGTTTTAACAACTCAATAGAGCCTTACGATTAAGGCTCGATGAGGCGTTTATTCTGAAAAAGGAATATTTTCTATTGAAATAATGTAATGTTCAATCTGCTCCCTGCTCATACTTTCATATCGCTTATTCATTTCAATAGTAATGTCTTCAAATATTGCTATTAGGGTATCTGTATCAGGTTTCTCAACATCAAAAAATACATCAATATTCCCATCATAGATTTTGTTTGATATAATCTCATTCAAGTCTCTTATAGCTTGTACATCATCAGAATGTTCTGGCATACCCTCAATTTCATCAAGAATGCGTACTGCTTCTTGAAGTTTAGAACACTCAATGGTGTCACCTTCTGGCATTTCTTCTATTAGTGATGATAGTGCTTTATATTTGTGTGTTGTGGTAATTAACATTTTGTTTCCTTATGCTGATTGTTTAGTGTTGAATCGTTCTAAAACTTTTACGCCTACCTCTAATTGCCCTAGTCCAGTAACCTTTAATTGCATATACTCACGATTGCCTTTCGGTGTTGCTTTTGTGATTGGGATGAGCGTGAAATACTTCGCATACGCCGCATATGCTCTTAGGTTGTCACCCTTATCTCTGTAAAGATATTTTTCTTCTAAGAAGCTAATAACTTCTCTTTCCCCAACTTTTAAGCCCTCATCACTTTTAAGGCTACTGATCCACTCTCTTAAGCTAATTGGGTTAATCGTTCCAACTACAGCCTCTGCATAGCTAACTTTTGGTGTATCTTGTTGAATCTTGAATTCAAGCTCTTTGATTCTTTTATCTGCTAACATAATTGTCTGTTTTGACATTTCTTCAAAAGTCAAAGGTCTGTTTGCTTTCTTCTCTACTTCGATAAAGTATTTTCGTACTTCTTTTCCTTTTTCATTGTTCTCAACCATTGCAAGTTCTTTAGCCATATCGATTGTGATGATGTAGTCAACTAGAGTTGCATTATTGGCTTCCATTTTTTTATGGAGGCGGATATAATCTTCACCCTCAACAAAATCAAACTTCTCAATTCTTGCTTTAATCCATGTGCTAAAATCTTGCTTACTTTCAAGTCTTTCCCACAACTCTCTAGCGTTTACACTATTTACTTCATTTCCGCTAATTTCAACTTTTTCAATTTTTACAATGTCGTTCATGCGATCTCCTCTTTATTAATTTTTACGAATCCTAAATTTTGAATTTGTTTAAAAGCTTTCCAAGCCTTGCTACCTTTTTGAAAGCTGATTGATTTTTTCTTTAGTAGCCCAAAGAAAACACCTTCATCTATACTTTCTTCTCTTGTAAATTCTGCAAGGCTTCCGTATTTTAGTTTTATAGAATCTGTGTCAATTACAATCATTTATTACCTTTTTTATTGTTTTTCGATAGTATTGTTAAAGTTTTTAAAAATACTGTCGATTTTGTTTTCATTGGTGAATTATAGTGAATTAATTTACTATTTGTCAATAGTTTTTTAAATAAATTTACTAAAGGGTGAACTATGCTTGGTAAAAAGATAATAAATGAAATGCTTAGAGTAAGTAAAATAAAGAATCAAAAAGCCCTAAGTGAAGAGCTTGGAGTTGCTGAATCATACATTACTAAGATAAAAAACTCTGATAAAATATCTGATGAAATAAGCGAAAAAATAAAAATATTTGAATCAAAATATGGTAAATTAATTTACTCAGATGATGAAGAATACACCATAATAAGACTTTTTCCTAATATAAAAGCCTCTTGTGCTAATGGTAGCGTATGCGTTATGGAAGATTATGACATTCAAGAGATGAGATTTCCTACATCGTACCTTTTAAATTATCTTGGAATAAACTGTGCTAAAAATGTTCATGCAATAGTAGCTGATGGTAATAGCATGGAGCCATTAATTAAAGATGGTGATATTCTATTTGTAACGCCATTTGATATATTAAGAGATGGTAATGTTTATATTGTAAATGTGAATGGAGATATTTATTGTAAAAAAGTGTATAAAAATCCTATTACAAAAGGACTAACTCTTAGAGGGGAGAATGAAACCGCACCAAAATATGAAATATTAGAAAATGATATGGATAATGTTAAATTTATGGGTGAAGTTTTTGTTGTAATGAATGTTAATGTATTAAGACGATTGAGGTAGAGATGAATTTATTTTCACAAAAAATTAAAGTGTACCGTTCTATAGATGAACTAATACGAAACAAGCCTGATTTTAATGAACGATGGAATTGTGAAGATAAAGGGCTTATTACTGCATGGGAACTGGGAAGAGAACTTGCAATTAGTAACCCTGAATTGGCGAATAAAGCCAAAAATGGAGAACTACCTCCACTTGGTTTCAAGGGTGGATATGAACGCGAACTAAAAAGCAAAAAGCCTAAGCATGGAGCTATGGTTTATCTCGCAGAACTTCAAGGACTTAAAGGTGAAGATTTGGATATTGATGAAATGAAGGATGAAGGCAAAATTCTTACTTGTAAAAGAACAGGCATGAGAACAATATTTACTTTCGACCAAAACAAATATAAGAATGAAGCATGAAGACAGATGACCAAAACCAATTAGTAGCACGTGCAATAAGAGCTAAAGATGTATGTGATAGAAAAGTAGATGAGCTTATAGGTATTTGTCGTGGGATTATGGCAGATGGTAGTGTTAACCAAAAAGAAGCGGAATACCTACTTTCATGGATTGAAGCGAATAGAGAATATGCACAATCATATCCATTTAGTATCATTTATGATCGTGTATCAATTATGCTCAGCGATGGGATTTTTGATGATGAAGAGAAGAAAGAGCTTTTAGAAATTATGGTTAAACTTACAGGCGGTGAAATAATAGGTGAAGATACGGAAAGTATGAGCAGCACATTACCTTTGTGTGTTCCTGCTCCTAAAATTGTTTTTAAAGGATCATCTTTTGTATTTACTGGCGTATTTACAACTGGAGCTAGAAAAGTCCTTGAAGAGCTTGTGAAAGAACTTGGTGGATCAATTCACGATATAGTAAAAAAAGATACCGACTATCTTGTTATAGGTGATATTGGAAGTAAAGATTGGTCACATTCAAGCTATGGACGAAAGATTGAGAAAGCAGTAGAATATAGAGATATAAAAGATACTGGTATTTCTATCGTTTGCGAAAGCCATTGGTCTAAATTTTTATAGGAGTGTATATGAAATCATTGTTTTTAGTTTTAGTGTTAATGGTATCTTGTTTTGCATCATCATATTTAGATTGCAAAGTATATAGATCTTCTGATAATATGCTAATAAAATTTAGCCTAAAACTTGATGAAGAAGCTAGTAAAATTACATTTAGTACGGAAAATTCTTCAGTTATCGATAATGGATATTTTGCCCCTTCTGTTATTAGGTTTACTTCCAACAAAGAAGTTGGAGGTAGTCTAAAAAGAAATATTGAGGTAAACAGAGAAACACTTGATACAAAAATGTCTTTAATTATTGTTATGCCTGATGGAACATTATCTACACCTACAAATTTTACAGGTAAATGTGAAGTTAAAAAGAATAAAAATAAAATATAATTACTTAACTCAGATCATCAAAGATAGATACTAATGCATCTATAAAAAGGCAAAATACCCTAAAGAGCTTGATAATGTACTCCAAGAAGCTAAAGAGTCAAAAAAAGGGCTGTGGAGTGTTGATTTTGAAGTAATGAGTAAATTGTGCAAATAGATAATATAGCTATACAAAATTATGTTCTATTGCTTTCACTATGTATTAATAAAAGAAATGAATATGA